>JBFZER010000145.1:0-6235 GCA_041306765.1 Spirochaetota bacterium
GGGGACTGGGTCGAGGCTCCCTTGCCGCGGCCGCCGCGGCCTCTTTCCTCGCGGCCCGCATCCCCGGGGCCGCCCTGGTCTTCGTCCTCCTGCCCGCCTTCGTCGCCCTCACCCGGGGGGATTTCTCGGCACCCCGGGATCCGGAGGCGGCCGGAAGGGTTCCCGACGGTGCGGACGGCTCGCCCGGGGAAATCCCGGTCCGCCTAGCCGCCTCCGCCCTGGCCGCCCTGGCCTCGGTCGCCTCCCTGGCCGCGGGCAGCGTCATCGCCCAGCGGTTCCGCACCCAGGTCTTCGCCCTGCCCTGGGGCCTCGCGACCGCCTGCGTCTCCTCGTCCCTGCTCCTCGCGGCCGTCCACCTGCCCTTCCTGGCCCTAGGCGGCAGGAAGGCGGGCAGGACCGCCGCGGGGGTAGTCTTCGCGGCGGCCGGCGCGGCCGCGGCCCTGTCGTCCTTTCCCGTCGGATCGATGTACGCGGCCTTCCTCTGGCTCCTGTATTCCGGGAGCGCGGGCTCCCTCTACCTCCCCCTGATCGCCGGTTCCTCGGTCCTGGCCTGCCTTTCCGCAGCCGTGTCCTGGGCGCTGGTCCGGGGAAAGCCGGCCCGGCGATGAAGTCACCCTTGGGCCGGGACGGGCTGCCCCGGCGCGCCCTGGCTTTCCTGGTCCTCCCCGCCTTCGGCGCCTGCCTGGCCCTGGCCGTCTGCCGGTGGGGTTTCCCCGCGCTCCTCTGGATGGCCGGCGGAGCCGCCGCTGCCGCGGCCTTCCTGGTGTGGAACCTCAAGCCCCTTCCCTTCCGGACCTCCTCCGTCCCCCCGCCCATCGCGGCCCCGGAACGCCTCCTGCATCCCGATGCCGCTCCGATATACCTTCTCAAGGGCCATCGGGATCTCCTGTTCTGCATCCACGGCTTCCCCTCCACCCCCTCGGACTTCCAGCAGTTCCTGCCGGAGTCCGACGTCCTGGGTTACGACCTGGCCGCGCCCCTCCTGCCCGGCTGCGGAACGATCCCCTCGGACCTGGTGGGGCAGGATTACGATTCCTTTCTTCAACACGTCCGGTCCGAATACCTGCGCCTCCGGCCCCGGTACGAGCGGGTCTTCCTGGTGGGCCAGTCCCTCGGGGGAACCCTCGCCCTCGCCCTGGCGGAGGAGTACTGCGCCGTCCCGGCCCTGGCTCCTTCTGCCCTTGCCGCGATCGGCACGCCCGTGGCCCTCAATGCCCTCCTTCGGCACGGCATGGTGCGCCACCCGCTCATATACGCGGCTCGCTTGCTCGGGATCTTCGCACCCTCCCTGGGCGCTAAGATCCCCGATCCCCGCCGGGAGGGGGAGGACGGCAACCAGCGGTGGCTGGGTTACGAGGGTATCTTCCCCCGGGTCGTCCATTCCCTGCAGGTGCGGCTCCCGGACGTGGAGAGGAAACTGAGGCGCGTCACCTGCCCCGTCCTGGTCTGCCACGCCCGGGGAGACCGCATGGCGGATTACAGGAACGCCGCCATCATCGCCTCGGGGGTCGGCTCGGACCGGATTGAAACCTACACGGCCAACATGGACCGGTTCCGGCACATCCGGCACGCCCTCCTGACCTACGATTCCCAGAGGGAAAAAGTCCGGGAGCGGATCCTGCGGTTCTTCGGGGAGTTCCGGGAATAAGGGAGGCGGCGGCCCGATGCCGCCGACGACGCGGTGCGCCGACGGAATCGGCGCCGGGGGGATGGGATGATCGAAATCCGGGAAGGACGCTTCCGCGATCCCGAGGGGCGCACCCTCCTGCTTCGGGGCGCCAACCTGGGGGGGAGCTCGAAGGTCCCCGCCCGGCCGGACGGCCGGACCCACGTCCGGGAAGGTTTCTACGACGGCCGAAACGTATCCTTCATCGGCCGTCCGGCCCCCCTGGCGGAAGTCGGGGAACACCTGGACCGCCTCAAGCTCTGGGGTCTCGACTTCCTCCGGCTCCTGGTGCCCTGGGAAGCGGTGGAGCACGCCGGCCCCGGCCTCCACGACGAAGGATACCTGGACTACCTGGAGGGGATCGCCTCAGCGGCCGCGGATCGGGGCATCCGGCTTTTCGTGGATCCCCACCAGGACTGCTGGAGCCGCTGGACCGGAGGGGACGGGGCCCCGTCCTGGACCCTGGAGGAGGCGGGCTTCGAGCTTCGGAACCTCCATGCCTCGGGCGCCGCCTTCCTCCACCAGGAGCACGGCGATCCCTGCCCCCGCATGATCTGGTCGGCCAACTACAACCGCCTGGCCTGCGCCACCATGTTCACCCTGTTCTTCGGCGGCGACCACGCGGCCCCGGAGCTCCAAGCCGGGGGAGAGGCTTTTCAGGAGCGCCTCCAGGGGCACTACATCCGGTCCATGGCAACCGTGGCCCGGCGCCTGGGCCGCTTCCCCAACGTCGTGGGCTTCGACTCGATGAACGAACCCTCCGCCGGGTTCCTGGGGCTTTCGGACCTGCGCCGACTGGAGCGGGCCCTCAACCGCACCGGGCCCATGCCAAGCCCCTGGGAGGCGATACAGGCCGGGGACGGGCATGCCGTGAAGGTGGACCGCTACGGGATCACTCCCCGGGGCCAATCCGTCACGGGCCGCGCGATCCTGGGCCGGGAGGGGGTCCGGGCCTGGCGGGACGGGGTCGAGTGCCTCTGGCGCCGTGCGGGGGTCTGGGGCGAGGCCTGCGGGAAGCCCGTCCTGCTAAGGCCCGACGCCTTCGCACGGACCCGGGACGGACGTCCCCTCGACTTCGGGGAGCACTGCCTGAAGCCCTTCGCCCGGCGCTACATCCGCGAGGTCCGGGCCGCCGCGGAGGGCTGCCGGCGCTTCCTCCTGTTCCTGGAGACCGTACCCCTGGAGAAGCCGCCGGCCTGGAGCCCCGCGGAGGACCCGGCGGCGGTCAACGCGGAGCACTGGTACGACGCCCTGACGCTGACGACCAAGAGATGGCTCGGGTTCCTGGGCTACGACGGGGAGGAGGGGCGGATCGTCCTGGGAAAGAAGGCCCTCCGGCGATATTTCCGGGAAGCCCTGGAGCGGGTGGTCCTGAGGGGGCGCGAGCGGATGGGCGGAGCCCCGAGCCTCCTCGGGGAGTTCGGGCTTCCCTTCGACCTGGGCGGCGGCCGGGCTTACCGCACGGGGGATTATCGCAGACACGAGACGGCCCTCTCGTCCTACCATGACGCCCTGGACGCTTCCCTCCTGTCCTCCACGATCTGGAACTACACGGCGGACAACACAAACTCCCGGGGTGACGGCTGGAACGGGGAGGACCTGTCCATCTACTCCGCCGACCAGGCGGGGCTGCCCCTTCCCCCCGGCGCCGATCCCCGGGAGGCGGGGGGCCGGGCTATCCGGGGCTTCTGCCGGCCCTACCCCCGCGCCGTGGCCGGCCTTCCGGAATCCTTCCGCTTCGACCCCCGCACGGGGGCGCTGGAGCTCCGGTACCGGCCCGACCCCGGCCTGGCCGCCCCCACGGAGCTCTTCCTCCCGCCGGTGCACTACCCGGAAGGCTGTCTCGTGGAGGTCGAGGGCGGCGGGTACGAGCTGGACCTCCCCGGACGCATCTTGCGGGTCAAGGCCGACCCGGGGGCCGCCCGGGTCGTCGTGAGGGTGCGCCGCCCCTAGCGGCAGACAGCGTGCGCCGAGGCTACGAGGCTACCGGCTCTTGCGGCGCGAGGGCTGGGGCAGCCGTCCCTTGGGCGTCTTCTTGACCAGGGCCTCGTCGAAGACCACGACGGTGCCCGCCATGTTGATCACGTCCCCGGGCTCCAGGCGCTTACGGGTCACCTCCCGGTTGTTCACCGTCAGGTTCGCGTCCCCCACCACGGTGTAGGCGTTCTGCCGCTCGTCGAACAGGATCGTGGCGTGGCGTTCCTTCAGGGAGGGATTCCCTCCGATCGTGAAGTCCGCGGCCTCCGAGGACCCGATGACAGTCTGGGGCGAGGTGAGGGTGAAGACCCGGGTGCCTCCCCCGGACGGGCCGTAGAGGAGCCGGAGCCCGGCTTCCGTGGTCTCCCGCTCCAGCTTCCAGAACAGCAGGGCCAGCCACAGGAGGGCGGGGATAAGCAGGAAGGCCAGGTAATGCCAACCCGGCAGGTCCTCGTTCCAGCCCAGGACGGTCCCGGAGTAATAGTACCGTTCCGAGGACAGGTCCCGACCCGCGCCGGCCCGGAGTACGGCCCGGACGTTCCGACGGCTTCCCCGGTCCATGCCGGCCCGGTAATCCACGGCTATTTCCGCCAGGACGTCCGAGCGGATCGTGGAATAGACGGCCGCCAGTTCCTCCCGGTTCGAGGCGTCGAAGACCTTGCCCCCCGTCCCGACGGCCACGTCCCCCAGGGATGGGTCCTTCTCGTTCCCGAAGCGGACGACGTACACGGTGATCCCCTCCCGGGCCGCCCGCTCCACGACCTCCGCCGGCGAGGCCGCCCGGGTCCCTGTCTCGGGATTGGGCTTGCCCGTCCGGGCGTGGAAGGGGAAGTTCTCCCCGTCCGAGAGCACGACCAGAGCCCGGCGCCCGGGCACCTGGGCGAACTCCGACAGGGCTCGGTCCAGGGACAGGTAAAGCTCCGTATAGGCGTCTTCGGAGGCGGGTCTGCGGATCTCGTCCAGGCCCCGGGCGATGCGCTCGAAATCCGGTCCCGGGTCCGCGGCTTTCCAATACCGGGTATTGAACACCCCGAGCCCGATCCTGTCCTTCCGGGACGCCTCGGCCAGGAAGGCCCGGGCCGCGGCTTTGGCGTGGGTCATGCGCTGGTCTTCCGCAGGGGCGCCCTCGCGGCCGTCCAGGCCCGTCCACATGCTCCCGGAGTTGTCCAGGAGGAAGAAGAAGGAGATGCCCTGGGCTTCGTTGACCCCCCGGGACACCGCCGTGACGGGGCGGCGCGCCCAGGCCCCGCCTTCCCCGGACTCCCAGACCTCGACTTCCGGCGTTTCCGTACCCCCGGCCCCGGGGGCGGACAGGTAGAGCCGCACCGACTGCCCGAACAGGAGCCGGTCCGTGTCGATCTGGGTGATGGCCATTCCCTGGCCGGCCGCGAGGACCGAAGCCAGGGCCGCGAACAGGAGAGCGAAGCCGTATCGGAATATCCTCATGATCGTTTCCTCGATTCCGCGTTACGCGAAGTAGCCGTACAGGAACTTGGCCTTGCCCACGGCCAGGACGTCCTCGGGCCGCAGGGCGGCGTCCCCGACGGGACCGTCGTTCACCAGGACCCCGGCGCCCGGGCCTGCCGGCCGAACGTAGACCTTGCCCTTCTCCAGGGCCAGGGCCGCGTGGACCGCCTCGACCCCCGGGTACCCCGCCAGGACGATGTCGCAGGCGGCGTCGGACCCCACCAGGGTCTTTCGGCTGACGACGGGATACTCCTTGCCCTTCAGGGGGCCGTTCAGGAGCTTCAGGGCGCCCGCCTGGAAGCGGTTCTCGAAGAGGGAATAGAACAGGGCCAGCAGGAAGCCGAACAGGACAAGCCCCGCGAGCAGGGACCAGCGCCCCCCGGGAGCCAGGGCCTGGAGGGCCGAAAGGGCCGCACCGCCGGACAGACCCCCGGCCAGTCCGCCCAGAAGCCCCACCAGGATCTTCCGGGTCGAGCGCGCACGGAAACCCTCCGTCATGGCCAGGAAGGTTCCGATGATCGCCCAGGCCATCCCGTTGGCCACGGCCATGCCGACCCCGGCCCGGGCGGTGTTCGATCGGAAGAGCGCGGCCCCCGCAAGGAACAGGAACAGCTGGCCTGCCAGGACCCCCGCGGCCCCGGACGCCGCCCCGAAGAGGGCCCCGAAGGCCAGGCCCCGGAAGGCCTTGGAGCGGGAGGATACCACGATCCCCTCGAAGGAGCCGAACAACGCCCCGAAGACGAGCCCCAGGCAGACTCCCTGTGCGACGGAATACAGAAGGTAGCTCGGGAACCCGGCCTGGGCGCGCTGGACCGTCAGCAGGACGGGCCACAGCATGAGGGCCCCCAGGAGGCCCAGGACGGCCATGACGACGCGTTTGATTGTCAGGGACATGGATTACTCCTCAATGCGGAACCTCAGGGTTCCGCCCTCTTCGGATACTCGCACCCGGACGGTGCGGCCCGGCTCCAGGCGGAAGGACGCCCGTCCGACCGTGCTTCCCCGGGAGACTCCCAGTTCGTATACGCCCGCGGGAAGCCCCCACTCTATCCGGCCTTCCTTCACCGAACCCAGCCGGAGTGGCTCCAGCCCGGGCCCCCCCGAGGCCGCGACGTCCTTGCCGTT
>JBFZER010000146.1:0-17711 GCA_041306765.1 Spirochaetota bacterium
CTTGCCGACTCCGCCGAACACGCAGGCCCGGGTGGCCCGCAGGCGGCGGCCATAGGTCGCGAAACTCTCGTCGATCTGGGCCGCCAGCTCCCGGGTGGGAGCCACGACCAGGACCCGGGCCGACTTGGGCTCCGGCCGTCCGGGGGAGGCTGCCAGGCGCTGGAGTATGGGAAGGGCGAATGCGGCGGTCTTGCCGGTGCCGGTCTGGGCGACGCCCAGGAGGTCGCGGCCTTCCAGCAGGCTGGGAATGGTCTTTTCCTGGATGGGCGTGGGGGAGGCGTAGCCCTCCTCGATCAGGGTCGCGAGGAGGGGCTCGATGAGTCCCAGAGTGCGGAAAGCAGTATCGTTCATGAAAATCCTTGTCGTGGTCTTATTGCCACGAAGCTTGTGGTGTGAATGGTGAACGGTGAATCGCGAAGGTTTGAGAAGTCCGCTCCCTCTCGGGAACGCAACGGGCGGCTCTTCAGGATTCGGCTACCATGTCCATACCCGTCCCGCGGTCCCGACGGAACCGCGGCGCGGATGGTGCCGATGTTTTACATATTCCGGCCGCGCATCGGCGGCACGACCGGTTCGGGAACACTATACAGGAAACGGGCGGTCGTGGATAGTCGGGGTCCCCTGCGTCGATTCGGCATGGAACACCCGCACGGGAACCGGCTGTCCGAAAGGCGAACCGGGCCTTCGGACAGCCTCGCCGTCCACGCGGACGCCCGGGCGGAGGCGGCCCGGGTGACCCTACGCCAGGGCCCGGCCGGGCTCCTCGATCATCCCGGCCAGGTCCTGCAGGAAGGCGGCCCCCACGGCGCCGTCGATCACCCGGTGGTCGCAGCCCAGGGTGAGCCTCATCCGCTTCCGCACGGCCACGGTTCCATCCGGCATCGCCACGGGTTCCGCCAGGGCGGCGCCCACCGCCAGGATGGCCGATCCGGGGGGATTGATGATGGCGGTGAACTCCTCCACCCCGAAGCCCCCGAGGTTGGTGATCGTGAAGGTGGCCCCGGTGTACTCCTCGGGGCTCAGCCCCGGCCCCTTGGCCTTGGCGACCAGGTCCGACATCTCCGCGTCGATGAAGGCGATCCCCTTGGCCCCGCAGTCCCGCACCACCGGGGTGATGAGCCCGTCGGGCAGGGCGACGGCCAGGCCGACGTCGACCCGGGAGCGGTACTCGATGGACGCCTTCCCCGCCCCTTCGTCCTTCCAGCCCGCGTTCACAGCGGGGTGCCGGGCCAGGGCCGCGGCGGCCAGCTTGGCCAGGAGGGCGTTGATCGAGGGCTTGCGCCCCTCCGGATCCGCAAGGACCTCCCGCAGGGCCAGTAGGCGCTCCGCGTCCACGGCCCGCTTCAGGTAGTAGTGGGGTGCGGAGAAGAAGCTTTCCGAGAGGCGCCGGGCGATGACCGCCCGCTTGCCCGTGACGGGCTCGATCCGGACCGTCTGCTCACCCGTCGGGCCCCGGGGCACGGGGGCCGACGTCGATGCACCGGGGCGCGCTCCCGCGGCCGGGCTAGCCGCCGGCCCGGAGGCCGCCGCCTGACCCGGCGCCGAGCCGCCGGAGGCCGAGCCGCCGAAGGCGGCGCCTTCCACGTCCCTCTTGACCACCCGGCCCCCCGGCCCCGTTCCTCGCAGGGTGCGGATGTCGACGCCCAGCTCGGAAGCCCGGGCCCGGGCCAGGGGAGAGGACGGGACCGCGCCGGAGGGCTGCGAGACGGACGCCGGGGAGACGGAAACGGGGGCCGGCGCGGCCGCGGCGGGCGCAAGTCCCGCCGGAGCCGGCGGGGTGACCGCTGACTGGGGACCGCCGGGTCCCGCCCCCGCGGACAGCTCCGAAAGGAGGGCCTGGGGGCTTTCCCCTGCCTTGCCGATCACCGCGATCACGTCGCCCACGGCGGCGCGGCCTCCCTCGGCCAGGAGGATCTTCAGAAGCGAGGCGTCCTTGGGGGCCTCGTAGTCCATGGCCGCCTTGTCGGTCTCCACCTCGCACAGGACGGATCCCGCCTTGAAGGACTGGCCTTCGGCGACCTTCCACCGGGAAAGTGTCCCCTCGGTCATGGTCGGAGACAGGGCGATCATGTAGAGTTTTTCCGCCATCTCATTCCTCCGCGTACAGGGCGCGCCGGGCCGCGGCCACGACCTTGGGCACGTTCGGCTGGGCCGCCAGCTCCAGGGCATGGTTGTAGGGCATGGGCACGTCCTCCCCCGAGACCAGCTCCACCGGAGCGTCCAGGCGGTCGAAGCAGTTCCGGGATACCAGGTGGGCTACGTGGGAGGCCACGCTGGCCTGGGGCCAGGACTCGGTCACCACCACGCAGCGGTTGGTCTTCCGCACGCTGGCGTAGATCGCCTCCTCGTCCAGGGGCCGCAGGGTGCGCAGGTCCAGGACCTCGGCCTCGAACCCCTGCCGGGCCAGCTCCTGGGCGGCTTCCAGGACCGTCCAGAGGGGCTTGGAATAGGTGATCAGGGTGATGTCCGACCCCGGGCGCCGGATCTCGGCCTTGCCGATGGGAACCAGGAACTCCCCGTCCGGAACCTCGCCCTTGAGGCCGTACAGCATCTCGGCCTCCATCATCACCACCGGGTCGTCGTCCCGGATGGCGCTCTTGAGCAGTCCGTAGGCGTCCGCCGGGGTGGCCGGGGCCACGACCTTGAGGCCCGGGATATGGACCCAGTAACTCTCCAGGGCCTGGGAGTGCTGGCTGGCCAGGAACTCCGCCGGGCCGTTGGGGCCCCGGAACACGATGGGCACCGAGAACTGCCCGCCGGACATGTACCGCATCTTGGCGGCCTCGTTGACCACCTGGTCCAGGGCCAGGAGGGCGAAGTTGTGGGTCATCCACTCCACCACCGGCCGGAGACCCGCCATGGCGGCTCCCACGCCCAGGCCCGTGAAGCCCAGCTCCGTGATCGGGGTGTCCAGGACCCTATTCGGCCCGTACTTGGCCAGGAGACCCTTGGATACCTTGTAGGCACCGTCGTACTCCCCGACCTCCTCTCCCATCAGGAAAACCTGGTCGTCCCGGGTGAGCTCCTCGTCCAGGGCCCGGTTCAGGGCCTCTCTATACGTCAGTACAGCCATGCTTCCTCCAAAGGAGCCCGATTGTCGGACTCTCAGACCGCGTAGACATCGGTGTAAAGCTCGGCGGCCGCCGGCTCGGGGCTGGCCTCCGCGAAGGCGGCGGCCTCCTCGGCCAGGGCCTCCGCCTCGGCCCGGAGGGTTTCCTTTTCCTGGGCGGAAAGCAGGCCCGCCTCCTCCATCCGTCCCTCCAGATGGAGGATGGGATCCCGGGCGCGGTAGGCCTCTACCTCCTCCCGGGTGCGGTACTTCTGGGGGTCGCTCATGGAGTGGCCCTTGTACCGGTAGGTCCGGGCCTCCAACAAGGCCGGAGCGCCCTCCGCCTTGGCCCGCTTGACCGCCCGGGAAGCCGCGTCGTACACCGCCAGCACGTCCATGCCGTCCACGAACTCCCCGTGGGCCGCGTAGGCCGGGGCCATGGCGGAGAAGTCCTCGTTGGAAGAGACTTTCTTCCAGCTGGTTCCCATGCCCCACTGGTTGTTCTCCACCACCAGCACCAGGGGCAGCTTCCAGATCCCCGCCAGGTTGAAGGCCTCGTGGAAGGCGCCCTGGTGGATGGCCCCGTCCCCGAAGAAGCAGACCGTGGCGCCCGCAGGGGAGCCTTCGGAGCCCTTCCCGGCCAGCCGGCCCCGGTAGGCCTGGGCGAAGGCCACGCCCGCGGCCACGGGAATCTGGGCCCCCACGATGCCGTTGCCCCCCAGCATGTGCTTCCCGGCGTCGAAGAAGTGCATGGAACCGCCCTTGCCCTTGGAACAGCCCGCGGCCTTTCCGTAGAGTTCGGCCATGGCCGACTTGGGGTCCATGCCGCAGGCCAGGGCGTGGCCGTGGTCGCGGTAGCCGGTGAGGACGTAGTCCGTGGAGAGGTCCAGGGCCGAGATGACCCCGACCGCCACGGCCTCCTGTCCGCTGTAGAGGTGGCAGAACCCGCCGATCTTCCGGAGGCCGTACATCTGCCCGGCCTTCTCCTCGAAGGCCCGGATCCGGTGCATGGACGCAAGGAGTCCCATCAGGAATTTCTTGTCGTGCCCGCCCAGGGTTTTCTTCTCAGCCATGGCTGGCCTCCGCCCGGTGGGATTCCTGCTTGAGCGGGACGAACAAGGTCGCCTCCTCGATCTCCGTCTCCAGCACCACCAGGTCCCCGGCCTTGGGATTGATCCTCCAGAAGACCTGGAGGTTGGGGCCGATCGCCTCCAGGACCTCGACCTTCAGCTCCGGTTCGTCCACCACGAAGGCCTTGCCCTTCAGGGAGACGATGCGGTCCAGGGTGCGGCTCTGGAACGCCCACTCGACCTTCGGATTGGCCTCGATATTCCGGACCTTCCCGAACCGGGATCCGGTAACCGCGAACAGCCGCCCCGGGAACCGGGGCATCAGGACGGGGGTCATCCACCGCGAATGGGGATATCCCCGTTCGTCGATCGTCGTGAGCACCCCCACCTTGGATTCCTCCAGGAGGGACTGCAGGGCGGAGATAATTTCCTTGAATTCCATCGAAACCTCCCGTGATCGCGCGAAATCCGACCTCGTCATCGTCCGTTCATACAGCCGCGTGCAGCGGCAAGCAGTTCCGGGTCCAGGGGCCGGCCCTTCCAGGTTTCCAGGAACCGCCCGAGCGGGGTACCGGGGTCAACTCCGGAGCCTTCGCCGCCCTCGGCGTCCCTGACCTCCTCGATCCGCCCCTCCCGAATCCGGAGGAAGGGCCCCGCGCCGTCCCTGCCCAGGGGAAGGGAAAAAGCCAGGGTGCTGCCGTACACCCATTCCCAGGAGCCGTGCTCATTCTCCCGGTCCGCCCAGGACTCCCGGCTCAGGGATTCCTCCGGGTCCGCCGGGCGGATCGGACCGTATCGGTCGCGCAATTCCGCGAAGAGGGCGCTCCGGACCGAAGCCACGGTCAGGCCCGGCATCGCGTCGGCCAGGTTCCGCACCGGGGAGGGGACCGAGGCCACGGCCCTGTCCTCCGCGGACCGGAGGCCCATGAGGGAATCCCGAAGCGCCCCCAGATCCGAGGACACCAGGAGGGTTCCGTGGATCAGCACCGAGGGTCCGAAGTACCTCCGGGCGGTCCCGCATATCTTGCCGCCCCCCAGGAAGAGGGCTCCCCGGGGATCCCGCTCCGGTTCGACCCCCAGCCGACCGAGGGCGGAGGCGACGAAATTCAGGGCGTCGTCCACGATCCACGCGTCCCGCCCCGTCATGAAGGACCAGTTCAGGTTTCCCTCGTCCTGGTAGACCGTACCTCCCCCGCTCCTGCGGCGGAAGACCGGCAATCCGGCCCGGGTCCGCGCCTCCCTCCAGGGGTTCTGGTTGCGGCCGATCACCACGCAGGGGTCGTTGCGGTACACGTAAAAGACCGACGGCCCCCTGCCCCGGCCTTCCAGGAGGGCGTCCTCCCAGGCGAGGTTCCGGGCCGGCGCGCGCTGCGTTGACTCATAGGCTGTCCAATCCACGTCTATCAAGATACTGGAACGGGGGAGGAAACGCAAAATCGGGGAGCGGATCTCACCGACCCGGGGCGCCCTCATCCGGGGATCGGTGGAGATACTGGGGCCGGCCCGCCCGGGGGTGCTCTATACGGATGAGCCCGGCGCGGTAGGCACCCTCCACGGCCGGCTCCGAAAGGGCCTGGGCCGGGGGACCGGGGGGGGAGAGGCGCCCCCCGGTCAGCACCCCGATCCGGTCCGCCCAGAGGGCGGCCAGGTTCAGGTCGTGGATGGTGGCCGCCACGGCGGTTCCCCGGCGCGCGAGGTCCCGGAGCAGGGCCAGGATCCCGGCCTGGTGTCCCGCGTCCAGGTGGGCTTCCGGCTCGTCCAGCAGGAGCACGGGCGCCTCCTGGGCCAGGGCCCGGGCGATCAGCAGCCGCCGGAACTCCCCTCCGGAAAGTTCCGAGGCGGGGCGCTCCGCGTCCCCTTCCAGGCCGACCGCCGCCAGGGCCGAAGCCACGGCCCGGTCGTCCCGGGCGGACCCCGGGGCGAACCAGCCCAGCCGGGCGAAGCGGCCGGTCCATACGGTCTGGCGGACTGTGTAGCCCGGCACGGGAGCCTCCATCTGGGGGACGTAGGCCGCCTTCCGGGCGCGGTCCCGGGCTCCCAGCCGCGAGAGCGGAGTGCCGTCTATCCGGATATCCCCGGAGAGCGGGGAAAGGAGTCCTCCCAGGCTTCGCAACAGCGTGGTCTTCCCGGATCCGTTGGGACCCACCAGCACCGTGAACTCTCCCGCGTCGATGTCCAGGTCCACCTCCCGGAGCACCGGGACGTGCCGGTACCCGCAGGCGAGTCCTCGGGCCGACAAGGCCGGCGGGTTCATCGGCGCCCTCCGTCCCGACGGGCCAGGAGGATCAGGAAAAACGGGGCGCCGGCGAAGGCGGTGAGCACCCCGACGGGCAGCTCCAGGGGCGCCAGGACGGTCCGGGCCAGGGCGTCCGCGGACATGAGCAGGACGGCTCCCGCCGCGGCGGAAGCGGGTATCAACCTGCGGTGGGAGGGGCCGAACACCAGCCGTGCGGCATGGGGCGCCACCAGGCCCACGAACCCGACGACCCCTCCGGCGGCCACGGCCGCCGCCGTGCCCAGGGCCGCGACGGCGACCGCCGCCGCCCGGAGGAGCCGCACGTCCAGCCCCAGGGACCGGGCGCTCTCCTCCCCCGCGGCCAGGACGTCCAGCGGACGGGCCAGGAGGAAGGCGGCGGCGCCGGTGACCAGGGCCAGGGGGGCCAGGACGGACAATTCCCTCCAGCCCCGGCCGTTGAAGCTCCCCAATAGCCAGAAATACACGGCGTACAGGTCCTGCTGGCGGAGGCTCACCAGCAGGGTCACTCCGGCGGAACAGAGGGCGCTCACCGCGGTGCCGGCAAGAAGGACGGCGGTGGTCGATCCGGAGCGAGCGGTGGACCGGGCCGCGGCTCCGGACAGGGCGGCCGCGCCCAGGGCTCCGGCGAAGGCCCCCAGGGAGGCGGCGCCGGGGGTCCGCACGAAGACCAGGGCCAGGGCCGCGCCGAGGGAAGCCCCGGCGGAGGTGCCCAGGATATAGGGATCCGCCAGGGGGTTTCGGAAGAGGCCCTGGAGCAGGACCCCGGATACCGCCAGGGCCGCCCCGGCGATTCCCGCGGCCAGGGTGCGGGCCAGGCGGAGATCCCGGATGATGACGACGGCCACGGGGTCGGCGGCCCCGCCGGCCGTCCCGAGGAGGGCGGATACGACCGCCCGGGGCCCGTAGGCGACCGCGCCCATCCCCAGGGACAGGACAAGGACGGCCGCCAGGAGGGCGAGGGCCGACAGGACCGCCGCGGCCCGGCCCGGGGGGCGCGGAATCGGGGCGGGACGGCCGCCGGTTGCGGGAGCCCCGGGATCGGTCCGGGTCACGGGAAGAGCTCCGGGTAGAGGACCCGGGCGATGGACAGGACCCCCTCGGCCAGGCGCGGGCCGGTCCGGTTCACGGGATCCGCGGGCAGGAGGTATACCCGCCCGGTCCGCAGCGCCGGCATCGCCGCCCAGCCGGGGCGGCGCGCCAGCTCCTCCGGGGTGAACAGCGCACCGTGATCGTCCGCCGCCAGGATCACCTGCGGAGAGCGACGCAGGGCTTCCTCCGGGGAGATGAGCGCCCAGGGCCGCTCGAAGTCCGCGAAGATGTTGACCCCTCCGGCCAGCCCGATCAGCTCGTGGAGGAACGACGAGGATCCGCAGGTCATGAGGGGCTCGTTGTAGACCTCCCAGAAGACCCGGATCCGTTCGGAGGCGGGTATCGGGGCGACCCGGGCGGCGATCGCCTCGAGGTCCCGCCGGAGGATCCGGACTAGGCGATCGGAGCCCTCCGCCTTCCCCGTCAAAGAACCGAGGTCCGCCAGGCATTCCAGGGTCCCCGCGACGGAGGAGGGCTCGAAGACATAGAAAGGGATGCCCAGGGACTCCAGGGACCCGCGGATCGCTGCGTGGACCGGCCCGCCGGTCACGACCAGGTCCGGCTTCAGCGCGAGCAGGCGTTCCAGGGAGATGGACTCGGAGGTATAGCCGCCCACCCGGGGACGGAGGGTCGCTTCCCGGGGCCAGGTGCAATAGGAGGTGACCCCCGCCACCTTCTCACCCGCGCCGATCCCGAAGAGGCTTTCCGTCGCGGAGGGGTTGAGGGACACGACCCGCCGGGCGGGGGCCGGCAGGACAACGGCCCTTTCCAGGGAATCCCGGACCGAGACGGTCTGGGCGGCTGCCGCCGCCGCCAGGGAAACCAGCAGGACGGCGGCTGCGGGCCGACGGATCGACTTCACGGTTCGCTCCGCCCGCCGGCGGGGACCGCTGCTTCCTGGAAGGTGGCCATCCGGGCGTGGACCTCGCAGGCGGCCCGGCACAGCGCCGCGGCCAGGACCGCCCCCGTGCCCTCCCCCAGGCGCATGCCCAGGTCCAGCACGGGCTCAAGGCCCAGGGACTCCAGGGCCGCGGACTGCCCGGGTTCCACGGAGCGGTGCCCTGCGATCATGTAATCCGGTGCGAGGGGACAGAGCCCCCGGGCGATCAGGGCGGCCGCGGAGGAGATGAACCCGTCCACCAGGACCGGGACCCGCCGAGCCGCCGCTGCCAGCATGGTCCCGGCCATCGCCCCGATCTCGAAGCCCCCGACCTTGGCAAGGACGTCCAGGGCGTCCGAGGGATCGGGCCGGTTCACGGCCAGAGCCGCCTCCACGGCGGCGATCTTCCGCGCCAGTCCCCGGTCGTCGACCCCCGTACCCCTTCCGGTCAGGTTCCGGGGCGCCTTGCCGGTGAACGCCGCGACGATGGCCGCCGAGGGCGTCGTGTTGCCGATGCCCATCTCCCCCGTGACCGCGACGGCGAAGGGCGAGACGGACCACTCCTCCTCGAAGGCATCGATCCCTGTCTCCACGCTCAAGCGGGCTTCGGTCCGGGACATGGCCGGTCCGCGGGAGATGTCGTCCGTCCCCGGGCGCACCTTCCGGACCCGAAGCCCCGGGAGGGCGGGCAGGTCCCCGGCGACTCCGCAGTCCGTCACGGAGACCCGCAGACCCGCGAAGGAAGCCAGGACGTTGACGGCGGCCCCTCCGGCCAGGAAATTGCGGACCATGGCGGCCGTCACCTCCCGGGGATAGGCGCTGACCCCCGCGGCGGCAACCCCGTGGTCCGCGGCCATCACGAAGACGACGCCCCCCGCCAGGGTCGGAACGGGCGTCCCCGAGATGCCGGCTATCCGCACCGCCAGGTCCTCGAGACGCCCCAGGCTTCCGGGGGGCTTGGCGAGCCGGGCCTGCCGGGCCCGGGCCGCGGCGGCCGCGGCCGGGTCGGTCGGCCGGATCCGCGCCAGGGTGCTCTCGAGAGGGCTCATGTCTTCTCCCGGACTCTCCGGCCGCGTATCATGGCGCCGAGGGCCGCGGGACGGAGGATGTCAGTGTCGAGGATAATTCAAGGACGGTTCTCGGCATCATCCGTCACCCAGCGGATTTCGAGGTCCCGAGGCCAGGCCCCGGGGACGCGGCAGGTCTCCTGGCTCCGAGGCTCGAGGGCGGCCGCGGGGGATTCCGCGTCCGTCCGGCGTCCGGGACCTTCCCGCCCTAGGCAGTGGTTCCCGGTTTCTTGCCTCGTTACAGTGCCTGGGGGCGCGCCGGTATCCCACCGGCTTCCCAATTAAGCCTCTCGGCGCCTGCGTCGAAACAACCGTACACCCTGGCGGCTCCGGGGGTCAAGGTGAGGGGCGCGGACCGCTTCCCGATCCGGAATCTTCCGGCCGCCTCCTTGCGTCCGCTTCCGGGGGGTAGTAGGATTACTTCGAACGGACAATCCGGGAGCCCGCCAGCTCCCCGGGCGGTTCGAAATCCGACCGCCGGGAAGTACGATGTTCGGCAAAGTTGTAGTCATATCCTGCATCTCCGCATCCTCCCTCACCTTGGCTGTCCTCATGGTCGCGGCCCTGGGGAGAGCCCGGACGGGGTCGCGCACCAGGAATTTCGCGGGATTATGCGCGGCGGCCCTTGTATACGCCCTGGGGTATTTGCTTGAACTGACAAGCCCCGACCTGCGGACCTCCCTGCTCGTGGTTCGTTTCGAGTACATCGGGATCGTGCTGATTTCTCCATTCCTGGCCCTCGTCGCCCGGGACTTCATGGAAGACCGCGCACCCCGCATCCCCTGGCCGCTGCTCACATTCGTACCCGCGGCGACGCTGGCCCTCGTCGCCACCCTTCATCTGCACGACCTGTATTATTTGGATCCGGAGCTGACCCGGGTCGGAGGGCTTTCCATCCTGCGCTTCGGCCGCGGGCCGGGATACTGGGTCCACGCCCTGTACCAGAACCTCCTGATCGCGTACAGCGTCTTCCTCTTCGCCCGCCATACGATAACCGGACCGCGCGCCAAGCGGGTCCAGGCCCGGTTCATGCTTTTCGGCTGCCTACTGCCCTGGACGGGCCTGGTCCTCTACCTCAACGGCCTCATCCCCCTGGGCGTGGATCCCACCCCCATATCCCTGGCCTTCACCGGAGCCTTCTTCGCCGTGGGCTTCTTCCGGTACCGGCTGTTCGACATACGACCCGTGGCCCGGGATATGGTCTTCGAGCAGATGCGGGACGCCGTCCTGGTCACCGACGACCAGGGTACGGTGGTGGACCACAACACCGCGGCCGGACAGATCTTCCCTTCCCTGGCCGGTCTGCGCGGCATCCGCGGCGCGGGCGAACTGGCCCCGGACTCGCCGACCTTCGTCCGGGCCATGTCCCGCACCGAAGTCGACGCCGTGGTAACCCTGGGCCTGGCCGAGGGGGAGCGCCGGTATGCCCTCCACCACTCGGCGCTCACGGACCGTTCGGGGCGTACCCGGGGCACCGCCCACGTCTTCATGGACATCACGGAACGCCTCCACCTGGAGGAGCGGCTGACGGTCCTTGCCTCCACCGACGAACTGACAGGGGTCGCCAACCGGCGGCACTTCTTCGAGAAAGCCCGGGCGGAGCTGGAGCGGGCCCAGCGCTACGGCCGCCCCTTCGGGGTCGCCATCCTGGACCTGGACGACTTCAAGGCCATCAATGACAACCACGGCCATCCCGCTGGGGACGAGGCCCTCCGCCTGGCATCCCGGCTCTGCGCGGAAACCCTGAGGGGCGCCGACATCATGGGCCGGTACGGCGGGGACGAGTTCGCCTTCGCGTTCCCGGAGTGCGACGAGGATCAGGCCCGGGAGGCCGCGGACCGGCTGTCCCGGATCCTCGCCTCCGCGGCCTTCCCCTACGGGGACGCGGTCATCCGGCTCTCCGCCAGCGTGGGGTACGCGGGTGGCTCCGCCGGGCCCCTGCCGGACCTGGACTCCCTGCTCAAGCTGGCGGACGAGCGCATGTACGAGAAGAAGGGCCGGCCGGCAAGCTTCAAGTCCGTGGCCCGGGACCCGGACCGGGACTAGGCCCCAGACCGGCGGTAGCCGGTCTGGGGGCGATGAGATTCGCCCATCGAGTTCTCCGTACCGCTTCGGGGCGGTTCGCTTGACCCGGCCCGGCGATCGTGGTAGAGCCTTGTCATGCGAATCCTGATCACCGGCGGAGTCAAGTCCGGCAAGAGCCGAAGGGCTCTGGAGCTGGCCCTTGCCTTTCCCGAGCCCCGCTCCTTCATTGCCACGGCCCGGGCCTTCGACGAGGAGATGCGGGAGAAGATCGCCCTGCACCGGGCCGAGCGGGGGAACCGTTTCGACACGATCGAGGAACCCCTGGACATCGACCGGGCGGTCCGGGAACACTGCGTCCTGGACTGCGTGCCCCTCTGGCTCAGCAACCTCTTCTTCGAGGACCGGGAGGCCGAGGCCGAGGGGATCCTGGACTCCCTGCTCGAACGGATGCCCGCCTCCATCGTCATCGTGACCAACGAGATCGGCATGGGGGTCATCCCGGCGGACCCGGTGTCCAGGCGCTACGGCAACGCCCTGGGCCGCATCAACGCCCGCCTGGCGGCCGCCGCGGACCGGGTCGAGCTGATGGTCGCCGGAATCCCCCTGCGCGTGAAATGACATGATCCTTTCCGTACCCTCCTACGTGATCCCCGGAACCTACGCGGAAAACCTCCGCTTCCTGGCGGACAAGCCCGAGGTCGAGGGGGTGGAACTCCTCTTCTACCTCTGGGACGCCGGGGTCGCGGAGCTCCTGGCCCGGGAAGCCGCGGAGATCCGGTCCTTCACCCGGCGGTTCCGGTTCACGGCCCACCTGCCCGACCGCCTCGGCCCGAAGCACCGGGATATCCTGGACGGGATCGAGGGCTTCGCGCGCTCCTTCGTGGTCCATCCGCCCGGGGACCTTGACGGACTCGCCGCCTTCGCCGATCTTATACAGGGTTGGAGGGGCGAATACGGGGATCGGTTCTTCCTGGAGAACATCCGCCTGGACTCCTTCGAACGCGCCCTGGCCGCCCTGCCCGATATACCCCTGTGCGTCGACGCAGGCCACATCCTGGCGGAGGGCGCGGACCCCGCGGACCGGATCGCCCTGTGGACCGGAGCCGGACGGCGGGTGGAGGAGCTCCACCTTCACGGCCTTTCCGGGGGAAGCGACCACCGGCCCTTCGGGGCCGGCACCCCCTGGCTCCGGGACCTGGCTCCCTACCTGGCCGGGTTCGACGGGGTCGTCGAGATCGAGCTGTTCGACTGGGAAGATGCCCGAACCGCCCTGGCGGCGGTCCGCCGGGCCGCGGACTATGCGGACGCCGCGGCCGGACCCGCCGACGCGCCGGGCAAGGAGACGGAATGAGTTCGCCCCTGGATCCCTTCCTCAGCGTGCTCTCCCTCACCTGCCGCCTCCGGGTTCCCGCGCCCGCCGAGCCCGACTACGGCCGGGCCGACTTTTTCCTGCCCCTGATCGGCATCCTTCCGGGGCTGACGGCACTGGCCGCATGGGGCCTCGGTTCCCTCCTCTTCCCGGGCCCCTGGCTGCCCGCCCTCTTCGCCGTGACGGCTCAATACTTAACCTTCAATCTCTTCCACCTGGACGGCCTGGCGGACACCGCGGACGCCGGCCTCGTCATGGCCGGCCCGGAGCGGCGGCTCGAGATCCTCAGGGACCCCCGGGTCGGTGTCTACGGCGTGTTCGCGGCCTTCCTGGTCCTGGCCTCGCGCGTCTCGGCCCTGGCGGTCCTGGGCGGGCGACCCGGGTTTCCGGCGATCCTGATGGCCGCGCCCGTGGCGGGCCGCTTCGCCGCGGCCCTGGTGCCCCTGACCTCCAAGCCGGCCCGCCCCGACGGACTGGGTGCGATGATGCGGGACTTCAGCCCTTCCGCCGCGGCGGCGGGCCTTCTGGCGGGCCTCTCGCCGGCCTTCCTCGCGGTCCTGTTCGGATCCGTCGGGGAGGGGCCCGTACTCGCGGGCATCGTCGGCATTGGCGTCGGCGCCCTGGCCGCCGGCCTGGCCGCCGGCCTCGGGACGGCGCTCTTCTATCGCAGGAGGTTCAAAGGCTTCACCGGTGACGCCCTGGGCGCGGCGGTGGAGCTGGGGGAACTTGCCTTCCTCCTGGGCGCCTGCGCCGCGTCGGGCCTCGGCGCGAACGGGGCCGCGTGAGATGGACCTCCTGGATTTCCGTTCCAACCTGAATCCCGAGGGACCTCCCCCCTGGCTGGCCGAGGCCGAGGAAGCCGCCCGGACCGCGGCAGAACCGGCCCGGGACCGGGAAGTATCGGATTTCGTGAGGGCCCGGGAGGCCGGTTCCCGGCGCTTTTCCTTCTCTCCCGGCTGCTTCGTGTTCGGGGAGGGATCCAATGACCTCCTTGCGGCCCTTCCCCGTGCCCTGGGGGTCGATGTCGTCCTGATCCTGCCCCCCACCTATTCCGGCTTCCAGCGGTCGGCCGCAGCGGCGGGCCTGCCGCTCCATCTCCATCCAGCCCGGGAGCAGGACGGCTACACCCTTCGCCCCGGAGCCCTGCGCGCGGACATGTCCCGCATCCCCGGCCGTGCCCTGGTCTTCCTGGGGAGGCCGAACAATCCCGCGGGGGTGCCTCTTCCCCTTGAAACCGTTGTGGAGGCCGCGCGGGTCCTCCCGGGCCACTACCTGTGCGTGGACGAGTCCTACCTGGAGCTGGCCGCCGGTGTGGAGCCCCTCCTGTCCCCGGGCCGGCGCCTTCCGGACAACCTCCTGGTCCTCCGCTCCCTGACCAAGGCTCTGGCGATTCCCGGGCTGCACCTCGGTTACGCGGCGGCGCACCAGTCGGTGGCCCGCCGGATCGAGGAGTCCCTGGAGGCGCGGCCTCGGAACGCCCGGGCGGAGGAAATCGCGGTCCGCGCAGTCTCGGATCCCGAATTCTTCAAGGCCTCGGCGGCACGGATAGCGGAGTACCGCGCCCGATTCGCCGAGAGGCTGTCGCGGATACCGGGGGTGAAGCCCGAGCCGGGCTTCGCCAATTTCCTTCTCCTGAAGATCGAGGGCGCCGACGCCCGAAGGACAGCAGCGGCCGCGCGCGAACGGGGCGTCGACTTCCGGGACTACGCCCCGGGCGAGTACCTGGACGGGACCCGCTGGCTGCGCACGGCGGTCCGGAGGGATCCGGACAACCAGAGGGCGGCGGAGGTCCTGGAGGAAGCGATCCGGGAGGTCCGGGACAAGGAGGGCTGAGAGCCTAGACCCCGTTCTCCCGCATCCGCTCGGCGGCCAGCTCCACGGCGTCCACGATCTGCTGGTATCCGGTGCAGCGGCAGAGGTTCCCCGAAAGGGCCGTCCGTATGGCCTGCCGGTCCGGCGACGGATCCCGGAGAAGCAGGGCATAGGCGCTCATCACCATGCCGGGGGTGCAGAACCCGCACTGGATGGCCCCGGCGTCGACGAAGGCCTGCTGTACGGGGTGTAGGGAGCCGTCCGGCCCCTCCAGGCCCTCGATGGTCACCACGTCCTTGCCCAGGACCTCGGAGACCCTCGTGCGGCAGGACCTGCGGCCCTGGCCGTTCACCGCCACCGTGCAGGACCCGCAGGCCCCCACTCCGCAGCCGTTCTTGGTCCCCGTGAGCCCCAGGACCTCCCGCAGGTACTCCAGGAGGCTCAGGTCCGCGTCTTCGGCGCGGACCTCCCGCCGGAGACCGTTCACGGTAAGGGCGCCGGCCACGGAAGCCGGGGTTTCAGGATTCATCTCGCTCATTTCAAAGCCTCGGGATCGATCTTGATGGGAAGGTCCCGGCAGCGGACGCCGGCGGCGTTGTACACCGCGTTGGCGATGGCCGGGGCCAGAAGCTCGATGGCGGGCTCCCCGATGCCCTTGGCCCCGGTGGGCGAGTTCGGGTCGGGGTTTTCCACCAGGGTGCAGTGAAGCTCCGGTACGTCCCGGGTCCGGGGGATCTTGTACCGATCCAGGTTCCGGTTGCCGATCCGGCCGCCTTCCTGGGCCAGGTCTTCCATGAGGGCCATGCCCGCGGCCTGGACCATTCCGCCGAAAACCTGTCCCCGGGTCAGGGGCGGATTGATCGCCCGGCCCACGTCGTGGGCCGCCCAGAGGGCCAGGAGCTTGACCTTTCCCGTGGCCTCGTCCACGGACACCTCCGCGGCCTGGCAGGAGTAGACGTAGGTGAAATAGGCATCCCCCTGCCCCGTGTGCTCGTCCCAGGAAACCGGGGGGGCCCGGAAGGTTCCGATGGCGTAGGGGTAGACCCGGCGTTCGAACATCCGGGCCACAGCCTCGTCCCAGGAGAGGGAAGTCCCCCCCGGCGCGCCCACCCGGCCGCCTTCGAAGCGGACCGCCTCCGGATCGCCCAGCTCGTCCGCCAGGGTCCCGGCCATCAGCTTCTTGAGTTCCCGGGCCGCCTGGGCCACGGCGCCGCCGCCCAGCAGGGTGCCCCGGGTGGCCACGGTGGTGCCCCCGTCGGGGATCAGGGAGGTGGAGGACCGCTGGCGCCGGATCCGTTCCACCGGAAGGCCCAGCTCTTCCGCAAGGATCAGCATCTGCACCGACTCGGCGCCCTGGCCGTTCTCGTGGATGGCCGCGTCCAGCAGGACCGAGCCGTCCGCCTGGACGTTGACCACCGCGGAGCAGTAATCCAGGCCCTCGGCGCCCAGGGAAGCCCCCCGGTAGCTGATCGCGAGCCCGATGCCGTAGAACTCCCCGTTTTCGGCCTTTCCCCGGGAGCACCGGGCCAGCTTGGCCTCGTATCCAGAGTCCCGGACCACCGCGTCCATCACCTGCCCCAGGCTGACCACGTGGGTGTCCAGGCGCTGGCCCGTGATCGTGAGGCCGTCCTGGCGGACCATGTTCTTCCGGCGGATCACCAGGGGCGAGAGCCCCAGGCGCTCGGCGGCGATGTCCATCACCTGCTCGATCGCGAAGTTGACCTGGGGGGCCCCGAAGCCCCGCATGGCCCCGGTGAAGACGTTGTTCGTGGCCGCGGCCCGGATGTCCATGCGCACCGCGTCCAGGTAGTAGGGACCGCAGCACTGGGCGGTGCTCCGCCAGTTCACCCAGGGGGTCACGCTGGTGTAGGCCCCGGAGTCGCAGAGCATGTCGATTTCCGCGGCCCGGGCCGTGCCGTCCTTTGAAAACCCCACCCGGTAGCGCAGGCGGTAGGGGTGGCGCTTGTAGCTCTCCCGGAAAGACCACTCCCGGTCGTAGGTAAGCTTCACCGGCCGGCCGAGCTTCCGGGCCGCCAGGGCCGCCCGGGCGCAGACGATGGCCGCCGTGTCGTCCTTGCCCCCGAAGCCCCCGCCGGCGGTGGTGCTCACCACCTCCACGTCCGCCAGGGGCACCCCCAGGAGGGCCGCGACGAAGCGCCGGGTGGAGAAGGGGTGCTGCATGCTCCCCCGGATCTCCAGGACCCCGTCGGGCCGGGGGATCGCGACGGCGGACTCCGGTTCCATGTAGGCGTGTTCCACCGCCTGGGTGGAGAAGGTTTCGTCGATCACCAGGTCGCAGGCGGCCAGGGCGGAGGCCGCGTCCCCCCGGCGGACGCAGCCGTGGTTGGCCAGGTTGTCGTCCCCGCCCCAGCGGACCACGGGGGCGCCGGCCGCCAGGGCCGCCTCGGGGTCCGTGAGCGGGGGAAGCTCGTCCGCGGTCTCGACCACCAGGGACGCCGCCGCCAAGGCCTCGCGCCGGGTCTCGGCCACCGCCAGGGCGATCACCTCCCCCTCGCACTGGATCGTCCCCTCCGCCAGCATCGGGTAGTCCCGGACGATCTGCCCGAAGCGCACCTGCCCGGGCACGTCCGCGGCGGTGAAGACCCCCAGAACCCCGGGGGCCTTCCGGGCCGCGGAGACGTCAACCCGGAGGCTGCAAGCCCGCACGAATCGGGTGTAGACCGGGACCGCGTGTGCCATGCCCGGAAGCTGGATATCGTCCGCGTACTGGGCCCGGCCGCTCACCTTGGCCCGGGCGTCGTTGCGGAATACCGTCTTGGTTTCGTTCGGCATAGGAGGCATCCTTTATGACACGGGCCGCGGGAATTGTAAAGGGAAGCCGGACCTGGAGGGAGGAAACCGGCCCGGGCGTCACAAGCTTCGTACCACCACTCAGAGCGCCAGGATCCGCCGGACCACCTGGTCCGCCCCGTTCTCCTCGAACTCGTAGTCCGAGCAGAGCCTCACCCGCCGCGCCTGGTCCTCGAACCTCCGGGGAAAGGGAACGAAGAAGGCTTCCTTCCGGAGGTACCGGGCTTCCCAGAACTGGTTGTACCCGGCACCGCAGACCACCAGGTCGAAGGCGTTGTACCA
>JBFZER010000147.1:0-11731 GCA_041306765.1 Spirochaetota bacterium
CCGGCCTTTTTCGATTCAGAACACCATCCGCTCCGGAGCATTCGTTGCAGGACGACAAGCTTTCGACGTATTACGATTTCCTAGGCGTCCGCGTCGACGCGTCCCCGCGGGAGATCAAGAGCGCGTTCCGGAAAAAAGCGAAGGTCTTCCATCCCGACACGGCGCGCAGCGACGACAAGTCCATGCTGCACCTCCTGGAGGTCTACCGGACCCTCTCCGACCCCCAGCGGCGCCGGGAGTACGACCGCAGGCTTCGGCGATACCAGGCCCGGTCCCCGGAGTTCCCCGTATTCGAATACCGATCCTGGCTCCTGGAGCGCCGGGAGGATCCCCAGTACCGCGCGAAACTTGTGATGTATGATCTCCTGCACGATCGGGACGACGAGGCGCTGGAGTACTACGAGTCCATCTCGGGGGACGATAGGACCCGGCTGGTCCGTTTTTTCGAGCGGGCGGAGGCCATGGACGCGGAATTCTGCGTGGCGGAACTCTATGAGAAGCGGGGGGAGTGGCGGAAGGCCTACGAAGTCTACCGGACCCTCATGGAGATGGAGCGGGAGAAGCCCGCCTTCGGATACTTTTTCGATGTCGTGGTCCTCCAGTTTCGGAGGCTTGTCATGGAGGGCATCCCCGACGGGGATGAATCCGGGGAGTACCTGGGAATCCTGGAGGACTCCGCCCGGACCGCGGCGGATCCCGAGGACTCGGCCCGGTTCCTCCGCCGGAAGGCGGAGCTTCTGCTGAAGGCCGGACGGCGCGGCGAAGCCCTTTCCTCCCTTCGGGAAGCGGAAGCCCTCGCCCCCAAACTCCCGGGCATCAAACCGCTCCTCAGGAGGCTCGGAGCCTGAACCGGCGCGTGCCTTGCACAAAACCGGGGTTTTGTTTACCTTTCTCCGGGTAATTTGTTCTAACTACGTGGGCGTCCCGTCCTGGCGGGGTACGCCAATTCCATACGACAAGGATATCCTATGCGTCGCAGCCTTGTATCCCTGCTCCTACTCCTGGCCGCCATTGCCTCGAACGCCCAGACCGCCATCGATACCCCCGTGGCCACGGTCCGCCTGACCCGGCAGGAGGTCATATCCCAGCGCAGCCTGAAGACGGACTTCGAGCGGCTGGAAACGGTTGCCAAGCGCAAGCTCACCCCCGAGGAGCGCAAGCAGGTCCTGGACATGCGGATCAACAACGCCCTCTTCTTCCAGTTCTGCGAGCGCGAGAAGATAATCGCCGCGGAAGCGGAGATCACGGCGCAGATCACGAACATGCGTTCCCAGTTGGGACCTTCCGCCACGGACACGAACCTGGAACAGGTGCTCCGGTCCCGGGGCATCACCCTGGACCTCAAGATCTGGGCCCGCCAGCAGGTGCTTCTGCAGAAGTACATCCAGAGCCGGCAGGCCGAACGCCTGAAGGCCATTCCCCAGCCGACCGCGGACGACATCATCAAGGAATACGAGTTCAACAAGAAGGACTACTTCCTGCCGGAGATGGCCCGGGTATCCATGATCTACGTGGATCTTAAGGACAAGGGACCGGAAGACCGGAAGAAGGCCCTGGACACCCTGAACGGACTGTCCGCCCAGATCAAGGCTACCCCTGAGAAATTCGGGGAGTTCGTGACCCGGGCCATGGCAGGCGGCATGCCCTATAAGGCTTCCTCCCAGTTCACGATCCCCAAGACCGCGGACGCCGTGCGGGCCTTCGGCCAGAAGTTCACGGATGCGGCATTCACGATCAAAACCGGCAAGGTGAGCGATCCGATCGAAAGCGCCGGGGTCCAGCTCTCGGGATACGCCATCCTCCGGGTGGAGGAGCAGAGTCCCGAGCGATTCCTGGGGCTCGCTGACCTGATACCGGGTCAAAACCGCACAGTTCAGCAGCTCATCCAATACAAGATGGGCATGGAGCGGCTCCAGGACACCCTGGACCAGATCGAGAACGACCTTTTAAAGCAATTGCGATCCGAAGCGACCATAAAGATCCTCGACGCAAAGCTGGAGTTCTAGGCATGGCTTCCCGCAGGAAGGGAAGGATCCTCGCCTTCCAGGCTCTCTACGCCTGGGAGGCTTCCAAGCCTCCCCTGGAGGATCTGCTCTCCTACGAGTGGGTGGAGGAGCCCAAGCGCGCGGCCCTGGAGGATGAACTGGCGGCCTTCGCGGGGCTGCTGATATCGGGGACGATCGAGAACATCGAGGCCGTGGACTCCTGCATTCAGAAACACCTTCAACACTGGACCCTGGAGCGCCTGAAAAAGGTGGACCTCGCAGTGCTCCGGCTGTCCGTCTATTCCCTGATCTACCAGAAGGATATACCCGCGCAGATCACGATCGACGAGGCCATCGAGATCGTGAAGGAATACGGTTCGGAGGATTCCTACAAGTTCGTGAACGGGGTGCTGGATGCCATCTGGAAAGCGGAGACGGGCGCTTCCTGATACCTCCCGGACGGGGGGCGGAGCGCTCGCTCTGATCCTCCTCGCCGCCGGTCTCCTGGCTTCCTGCGGTTCCGGGGCGCGTTTTGAAAGGGCCCTGGACAAGCTGGAGGCCGGACCCCGGGACGCCGCCGGTCTGGAACGGCTTCTGGGCTCCGCCGCCCGACGCGCGGAAAGTTCCCGGGACTGGCTGCGCCTGATCTCCCGGGCGTTTCGCGCGGCGGAACAGGCCGGTGATCCGGGGCTGGCGGCGGGTATCGCGGACCGGGCGCGGAAAGCCTACCCGACCTACGAGGACATCGCCCTGGCCGCTTGCCGGGCCTATCTGGATGCCGGGCGCCCCGGGGACGCCCTGGCTCTGTTTCCGGTTCCCCTGGATCCCGGTCTCCGAGGTCCCTGGTTTGCGGAGGCGTTCCTGGAGACCTCCCGGCTCTCGGGACGGCGATTCCCCGGCGCCGGCGATGCGGAGGCCCTGCTCCGGGTCGCCCAGTCCGCGGGGAGGGGTGAGCCCGCGATCGACGCGGCCCTGCTCCGGATGGGGGCCGGGGATCGGGAAGGCGCAGCCTGGTTGACCCGGAAGGCCGTCGAGCTTGGCGCGGCGCCGGACCCGGACCTCGCCTGGGACGTCGGAGCCCTCTCCACCCTGCTCTCGGATCCCGCCCGCTCCACCTACGGCGGGGATCTCCAGCGCAAGGCGGACGCGGCGGCCCTTCTGGGAGAACGGGAATGGGCCCGGGAATACCTTACCGAGCTGGTCCTGGCGGATCCGGGGTTTTCCTGGAAGGCATACGCCGCCCTGGCATCCCTCGAGGCGGACCGGACGGGGGCCGAGTACTGGTACGGCCGCATGGCCGAGTCCTTTCCCTCGGATCCCGACGCCCTCCGGTCCCGGGCCGCGTACCTCTCCCGGACGGGTCGGGACGAGCAGGCTCTGGCGGAATTGGAAGCCCCGGGAGGTGGAACCGTCGATCCGCGCACGGCCGTTCTGGCCGCCGAGATCCGGATGAGGCTGAGGCCCGGAGAATCCCGGGCCGTGACCGCCCTGGGACTTGCCAACGCCTTCCCGGAGGACGCGTATGTCCAGGAATGGGCCCTGGGGACCCTGGCGGCGGCGGACCGGTTCGAGGAGGCCGCGGAGGCATACCGCCAACTCAAGGTGCGGGGCATGGACCTGGGACGCCCCTGGTACTTCGAGGCCCTGTCCCTAATCCTGGAGGGCAAGAACGTCGATGCCGCCGCCCTGATCGAGAGGGACGGCCCCGCCGGAGGAGGGCCGGAGGCGCCTTTCGCCCTGGGGGTCCTGTACTCGGAGGAGGGGAACCATTCCCTCGCGGCGGAGAGGTTCCATATAGCTGCAGGAGCGGCGAAGGACGCGGAGACCGCGGCCCGGGCGCTGACCGAGATGGGCAAATCGCTGGCGGCCCTGGGGGAGCGCCGACGGGCCCGGGAGGCCTGGGCCGCGGCCCTGGCCGTCCGCCCGGATCATACGGAGGCCCTTCGCCTCCTGACCGGCCGGTAGGATTTCCGGAAAGGGGAAACCATGTTGAAGCTCAAGAACCAGGAACAGATACAGGGGATCCGGGAATCCTGCCGCCTTCTTTCCAGGCTGTTCGCCGACCTCCGGCCGCAGGTGCGCGAAGGCGTCACGACCCGGGACCTGGACGAGTTCACCCGGTCCTTCATCCTGAAGGCCGGGGGCCGGCCCGCCTTCCTGGGATACAACGGATACCCGGCCTCCCTGTGCGTGTCCGTCAACGAAGAGGTCATCCACGGCATCCCGGGCACCCGCAGGCTCAAGAGCGGCGACATCGTGGGATTGGACTGCGGAATCGACCTGGGAGGCTTCTTTTCCGACGCGGCCATCACGGTGCCCGTGGGCCGGGTGTCCTCGGAGATCGAAGCCCTGCTTCGGACGACCCGGGAATGCCTCGAGAAAGCCATAGCCGCGATCCGGGTGGGCGGGCGGATACACGACATATCCCGGGCCGTGTACGGCCATGCCCGGAGCCGGGGCTACGGCATCGTTCGGCAGTGGTGCGGCCATGGGGTCGGATTCTCCCCCCACGAGGATCCCCAGGTCCCCAACTATGTGGGGGCGGGTCCGAACCCGCGGATCGTCCCCGGCATGGTCCTGGCCATCGAGCCCATGATCAACCTGGGAGGAGACGACGTGGAGACTTTGGAGGACGACTGGACGGTGGTCACCGCGGACGGAAAGGCCTCGGCCCACTTTGAGCACACCGTGGCCATCCTGCCGGAGGGTCCCGAGGTCCTGACCTCCTGGTAGGAACTCCGTGTAACCATTCCCCCGGTCCGTTAGTATATTGTATCGAAAGCGAACGGTACGCACGCAAGGAGTATGGAATGTCGCTTCGAGACAAGCTTAGTTCCAGGAATTTCTTCCTGATCAATCTGGTCCTTCTGGGCATCCTCATCGGCTTTTCCGCCGCCTTCGTGTCCCTGACCGCCTCTGCCCGGGCGCGGGCTCCGGCGGTGGTGTACGCCGAGGGACCCGGAGCCGGGACCGTGGCCGAGGACGCCGCCCTGGCCAATGCGGAATCCCTGCAGACCGCGTTCAACCGGGTCGCCGAGGCGGTACTGCCCTCGGTGGTCGAGCTTTCCGTGGTGGAGACCCGAACCGCCCAGGCCCCGGGCCCGGACCAGTTCCCCTGGAGGTTTTTCTTCGGACCCCAGGAGGACGGCCAGGAGGCTCCCGCGCCCCGGGAATTCCAGGAGCAGGGACTCGGGTCCGGAATCCTGGTCAGGAAGGACGGCAAGACGGTCTACGTCCTGACCAACGCCCACGTCGCGGGCAACGCCTCGGAAATCACCGTCAAGCTCTACGACGAGCGGGAGTTCAAGGGCGAACTGGTGGGCAAGGACGAGCGCAAGGACATGGCGGTGGTGAAGTTCACCGTGGATACCGCGGACAACATCCGGATTGCCCGGCTCGGGGACTCCGACAAGCTCAAGGTCGGGGACTGGGCCATCGCCATCGGAAGCCCCTTCGGCCTTTTTTCCTCGGTCACCGCCGGCATCGTGAGCGCCCTGAACCGCTCCGGCGGCCCGGACGGCAACATCAGCGACTTCATCCAGACCGACGCCGCCATCAACCGGGGCAACTCCGGAGGGGCCCTGGTGAACATCCGGGGTGAGGTGGTCGGGGTGAACACCTGGATCGCCTCCCCGAGCGGAGGGAACATCGGACTCGGTTTCTCCCTGCCGATCAACAACCTGCGGAAAGGCATGGAGGACATCATCGGCCGGGGCAAGGTCGAGTACGGGTGGCTCGGGGTGCTGCTCCGGGAGGTCGACAAGGCCACGGCCCGGGAGTTGGGCCTGGAGGGCAGAAAAGGCGCGTTCATCAGCAACCTCTACCTGGGAAGCCCCGCCGACAAGGGGGGGATACAGCCCGGGGATTTCGTGGTCTCCCTGAACGGCCGGCCCGTGGCGTCCGTGGACCAGCTGATCCGCCAGGTCGGGGATCTCCCGGTCGGCAGGAAGGCCGAGTTCGCGATCCTCCGGGATGGCAAGAGCCGGACCGTCACGGTCACCATCGAGGCCCGCCAGGACGGTGCCGTGTCCGACAACTCCAAACTGTTCCCGGGGCTCGAGGTCGTATCCCTCGCGGCCGAGGGAATCCCCGCGGATCGCGTGCCCAAGGGCGCCTCGGGAGTCTACCTGTCCAACGTGATCGCCAAGACCCCCGCGGATACGGTGGGCATGAAGCCCGGGGACATCGTCCAGGAAGTCAACGAGAAGAAGGTCCGCGACGCCGCGGACTTCTACAAGGCCTTGAACGATCCCAAGGATTCCAAAATCCAGTTCAACTTCCTGCGGGAGGGACAGACCCTGTCTTCCCTTGCCTACATTCGCAAGTAAGGCTAGAATTGGGGCCGTCCCGGTTTCCCGGGGCGGCCCCGCCGTTCCTGGCGGGCCCGCGGGAAGCCCGGACCACGGCGGGCGATTGCATGCAGCCAGGTGCGATCAACCCGCGAAAGGACGGCCATGCGCAAGGAATTCCTGCCGTACGACACGGTCCGCAACAACGCCCTCAAGCTTGCGCACCGCATTCACTCGGACGGTTTCGTCCCGGACATCATCTACGTGTCCCTTCGGGGCGGAGCCTACCTGGGGAACGTGATCTCCGAGTACTTCAAGATCGTGCGGAGTCCGGACCGGCCGGTCTTCTACGCCGCCGTCGTCGCGCACTCCTACACCGACGTCCAGGCCCACGAGCAGGTCCGGATAGACGGCTGGACCTACAGCCCCGAATACCTCCGTCACGGGGACCGGGTCCTCCTGGTGGACGACATCTATGATTCCGGGCGTACCATCAACCACCTGGTGGAGATACTCCTGGAGAAGGGAATCCCCCGGACGGACATCAAGGTGGCGGTCCACGACTACAAGGCCGCGAAATACCGCAAGGAAGAACTCCCCATCCGGCCGGACTACTACTGCCGCAAGATCGAGGTGCCTTCCCCGGAGGAAGAGGTCTGGATCCATTACATGAGCCACGAACTGGTGGGCCTCTCCGAGGAAGAGCTCCAGACCCACTATTACCCGGAGGATCCGGAGCTCAAGGACATTCTCAAGGTCCTCAAGAAATAGCGATGCGCCTCCAGGCCGTCCCGCTCCTTTGCCTCGCCCTCTCCGGAATCGCCGCCGGCGCCCAGGAACGGGGCCTGGCCTGGGTTCCGGAGCCGGGGCGCTATTCCTCCGCCCGGGTCAACGTAGTCCTTCCGGCGGGCTCGTCCTCGGAATACCGGTTCCTGGAGAACGGGGACGGCATATGGCGCGCCCTGTCGGGTCCCCTGGAACTGTCGGCCTTCCCCCGGGAGGAACGGGTCTACATCCTTCAGGTTCGCGGAACGAGGGGCGGCGAGCGGTTCGAAGGCCAGGCGAGGTACGTGATCGACCGCCTTCCGCCGGACGCGCCCGCCATCGAACCCCGGCCCGGATCCTACGAAGGTCCTTCGGAGCTCCGGCTCTTCGCGGAACCCGGGGCGGTCATTTTCTATTCCCTCGAAGCCTTGGACCGCCCTTCCCCGGGGTTCCGGGTCTACGATCCGGCCCGGCCGCCCGGGATGGACAGGCCCCGGGACGGGACCCGCGCCTGGACCCTGTCGACCTACGCGGTGGACGCCGCGGGCAACCCGGGGCCGATCTCGACGGCCCGGTACGTGGTGGAGCCCGATCCTTCGGGCCCTCGGGAGATGGTACCGGCCAAATCCGGCGAGCCCGGGACCTCGGACGGGACGGACCTGGAGTACCGGCTGGATCGGAGGGCTCCCGGAATCGCGGTCGTCGCGTTCCCCGCCATCGGGGATTCCCGGGTATTCGCGGCGGTGAATCCGCCGGATGCCCGGAATCCTCGGTACTACACGGAACTGCCTTCCGCAGCCGGCTTTGCCTCCCTGGAATTGTCGGCTCCCGCAGGCTGGATCGGACCCCTGTCGATCCGGTATGCCCGGTGGGATGGAGGCAGGCTGGCCCTGGCTCCCCGGGGTGTCGAGGTGAAATTCTCCTTCGAGGATCCCGGACTGCCCCCCCCGGCGCCCGGGGAACCCCGGGTCCTGTATCCCCCGGGCACCCGTACGGCCCTCCTGTCCTGGGAACCGTCCCCCTTCCGCCTCGAGGTGTCCGTCGGTACCGGGCCGTTTTCCCCGTACTCGGCTCCGGTTTCCGTCACGGTGCCGGAGGGCTCCGAGGGCCTGGCGGTCCGGTACCGCGCCGTGGGACCCGCCGGCGCCGTTTCGGCCGAGCGTTCCCTTACGCTGACCCCCCTGCGGCAGGCGGCGCTTCCCGCAATCGCGGGCTTGCCCGAGGGAGGCCTCACGAATCGGGAGGTGCGGCCCCGCGCCCCCCTGGGAGCCGTAGTTCGGTACGAAGCGTCCGCCGACGGTTTCCCCCCCGCCGTCACCCCGGTCTCGCCCCTCCTCGACGAGGGAGCCCTGTTTGCCGGGAAGGACGGCACGGAAATGCGGTACACCATCCGGTTCCGGGCCTTCGCGGACGCGTCCCCGGAGGCCGCCGGATCGGACGAGCGCTTCGCCTCCTTCACCGTGGACCGATCCCCTCCGCCCGCCCCCCGGTTAGCGGCCGGAAGCCTTTCCGGGGATTCCGAGGAGGACCGGATCATCGCCTTCGAGCCCGGGGAGGGTACCCTGAAGTTCGCCGCGGTCGAAAAGGGAACCGGGGCCGAAATCTCATACCAGGATTACTCCGGCCCGGTGACCCTGGAAGGCAGCGGCGATCGGCCCCTGGCTTTCGAGGTGTACGCGTACGCGGTGGACGAGGCGGGGAACCGGTCGGAAACCCTGGGGCCCGTTTCCGTCCGGATAGACCGGGCTTCCGTCTACGTCGCTTCCTGGGGCAGCGATTCGGGCGGGGGAGGTCCCCGGAACCCCCTGGCCACGATTTCCGCCGGTGTCGAGGCCGCGCTCGGTTCCGGAAGGCGCTTCGTCCGGGTGCAGGGCGACGTGAGGCTCGGCGGACCCGTTCGGCCCTCCTCGGACGTCGAGATACTGGGAGGGTGCGACCAGTCCTGGGAACCCGTACCCGGCGTCTGGAGTCTGGTCGAGGCTTCCGGGATCGCCGGACCCCTCTTCGTAGTGCTGGACAGGACCCTGGTCCTGAGAAATCTGCGCGTTTCCGCGGACGGGGCAGGGGACTTCGTCCTGGCGGAGGCCTCGGAGGGTACCCTCACCGCAAGCAACCTCGATCTCCGGGTCCACGCCCGGGGGGAACTGGTCCTCTTCCGGGCCCGGGATTCCGTCCTCGAGCTTTTCGACTCCCGGGTGGAAATCTCGGGCGCCCTGTTCTCCCGGATCCTCGAGGCTTCCGGCGGAACGACCCTGGTCCGGGGATTGAGCATCCTCGCCCGGGAGTCCCTGGGGTACGTGACGGCGTTTTCCTTCGCGGGAGGATCCGCAGACATCTCCCGGTTGAGATCCGAGAGCCGCACGTCCGGAGGCTTCACCCTGGCCCGGGGCATGGGTACGCGGTTCCATATCCGCGACTCCTACCTGAAGGCCGCGGGATCCGGGTACTGCGAGGCTTTCCGCTTCGAGGGTTCCCAGGCCACCTTCGACCGGACCTCCGCGGACCTGTCCTGCGGCGGTCCCCTGACCCTGGCCTCCCTGGAAGGCGGGCGGATCGACATCCTGAGCTCCACCTTCGCGCTCCGCGGAGGACCCGGCGTGTTCCTGGACCTCCGGTCCGCCTCTCTGCGCCTCGGGAATTCCATCGTCGCGGACGATTCCGGCATCGGCGTCCTTGTCCGGACGGACGAAGCCGTTCAGAGAGGGGCGATCGTCCGCAACGCCCTCGCGGGATTCCGGGCCTTCATCGAAGGTCCCGTCGCCGCCGCGACCGTGGATGCCCTGAACCGCGCCGCCGCTCCTCCCGACGGGCCGAACTTCCCGGAGATCTTCCGACGATCCGAAACCGCGGGCTTCGAGGGGCTCCCCCTGCTTCCTCCGGGTTCGGTCGGGCTGGGCGGCGCCTACCCCCTCGACATCCCCCCGGACGACCCGGCCCGGCCCGCGCACGCTCGCGGGGATGTGGGCGCTATCGAGGGAGCCCCGTGACGGGGAGGTTGAGCATCCGGCCTTCGTCCCGGGCGCTATCGTTTCGGATTATCCTGGCCGCGGGGTTGACGTTTCTGGGTTCCGTCCCCCCGGGTGGGGCCGATGCTTTCATGTTCCTGCCCGCCAAGGAAGTACCGCGGGTCCGACAGATACTCGCCTCCCTGGACAAGTCCCTGGATACCTGGAACGCCGTCGAGGGCCGATTCGCCGAGGAGGTGGGGAAGGCCCGGCGGAAGTCCGACGGGAGCGAGGACGCGAAACGGCTGAAGGGCCTCCTGGAATCCGGGGTATCCGGGCTGTGGAACGGCGGCAAGGGACCCAGCCTGGCCCGGGTAAAATCGGATGCGCTCAAACAAGCGAGACAACTCGAAGCGGCGCTTGAACCGTACCTGGATCGGCTCGATCGGGCCGCGCTGAAGGAACTTCACGGGGAACTGGCGAGCCGGGCCCGTCGGGTTCCCGGAGCCGTGCCCGAGTACCAGGACTTCGCGGGACGGAACGCCGAGGCCGATCCGGCTGGGGCTCGGTTCGCCGTCCGGGCCCTCCTCGCCCTTGCCCCGGAGACGGTCGGTCTCCGGCTGGCTCCGGCATCCGGCAGTTCCGGAAAGCCCGGGTATGCCCCGCCGGCCGCGCTGATCGAGGAGGAAACCCGGGTCCGGCTGATCCGGGAGGCCCATGAGGCCTTGCGCGCGGCGCTTCCAGCCCTGGGGGTACCCGAAATTCCCTGGACGGGGGAGGAGAGTTCGGCCGCCGAAACGGCGGCCCGGGCCCTGTCCCGCCTGCCGCCCGATTCCCGGGCGCGGGTCCTGGAAACCGCGGGGCTTCCGGGCCTGCGCATGCTTCCGGCTTTCCTTTCCGGGCTTTCCCCGGAGGAGCGGCAGACCTGGAGCCGGGAGCGGGGAGTCTCCCGGCGGGCGGCGGACACGTTCCTGGCTTGCCTGCCCGCGTCGACGGATCCAGCGCCGGAACCCCTCTCCGATCCTCGCTCCGCCGGAGAATCGCGCCTGGGGACCCTGGCGGTACTGGAACGGGACATCGCCTTGGGGGCATCGGGGATCGCGCTCCTTTCGAGCCTGACGGATCCGGCTCTGCGGCTTGCGCTCCGGTCTCCGGCTGCACCCCGGAATGTCCGGGACGCCCTTGCGGCGTCGATGTCCCTCCTCGCGTCCGACCTGGAAGCGAGCCTGTCGCGGACTGCCGCGGGGGGAGTTTTTATCGTGGAAAGCGAGGTTCTTCCGGGTCTCGCGGGGCTGACGGCACTGCGGGCCTATCGGGTCCTGCCCGACGGGGCCCGGCTCCCCGTTCCGCCGGAGGTCCTGGAACCTGCCCTGAAGGCACTGCTCTCAGCATCCGCCGGCGGGAACGCTACGACGGTGTCGGGTCCCGCAATCGGTCTGTTGACGGCCCTGACCCGATCCGTCCCCGAGGACGGTGCCGCAGCCGGGACCGGGTCCTTCCACGCCGGAGTTCTCGACACCGTCGGAGACCTGGCTCCGTCGACCTTCGCGGCCCTGGAGGTGTTCCAATCCGACGAATTCCGGCTGGCCTGCCGGGCTGCGGGCATACCCCCCGCGGCCCTGGTGCCGCCGGTCCTGGGCAGTCTTTCCGCCCTCTGCGAGGCGAGATGCTTGGGGCTGGCCGGGGACGCGGACATCGAGGCCGCCCTTTCGCGGGCGGGAGGGCCGGCCGGGGTGCGGGTATTCTG
>JBFZER010000148.1:0-6205 GCA_041306765.1 Spirochaetota bacterium
GGCGGCGGCGGCCCGGTTCTCCCGCTGGTCCAGGAACCATCCGGTCTTCTGCCCCGTGGCCAGGTTCACGTTGAAGGAAAGCCCGTTTTCCAGGATCTCGATCCTGTCCGGCACGGAACCCGAAAGGACGCCCACGGCGGGGGCAAGACCTTCCCTCTGCCGCACCGGGGCGTCGCTGCGCTCCAGGATGCCGTCGGGGTTCAGGGCTTCGGCAAGGACCGCGAGGATGTCGGCCTTCCGGGCTTCGGCCCCCGAGGCCAGGACCTGGAGCACGACCCAGGAACCGGCCGGGCCCGCGGGGCCTCCCTCCGGCCCCAGGGGGACGCCGACGAAACGATCCGCGATGAGTCCGGGCAGGCCGTCGGCCTCGGCGAAGACGATCCGGGCGCTCTCGGTGTCGAGGTTCCGGACCCGGCGGCGGAAAGCCAGGGCGGCGTCCAGGGTTCGACGGGTGAACGATTCGTCCCAGGGTTCGTCGGACCGGGAATGGAGGCGGACCCGGATCTTGGAACCCGGGCTCAAGCTGCCCGAACCGAGGAAACGGTCCCGTGCGGAGTAGACCCGGGCCTCCGAGCCCGGGGCGGCCGGGCCGTCCGCCCGGGCGATCTCGTTGTCGTATACCCAGGGATGACCCGCGAGGATGCGGTCCTCCTCCCGGGGCTTGAGCCGAATTCGGACCGTCTCGTACATGCCTCGACTTTAGCCCGGGGAGGGGGTGACGGGCTAGGCCTCCCCCTTGACCGGGTGCGAAGGATTCGATATATTTCCAACGAATGACAAGCGGCTCACGCCATCCGGAGGATGGAGGGCCGCGGGATCCGGCCTGTTCGGCTTTCGCGGAGTTTCCGGGAAGCCGCCGCATCCGCCGCCGCGGCCCCCCGGGGGTGCGGCCCACAGCATCGGAAGACCGGCATCCGACCCGCTCGCTCGCATGAGGAGTGCATATGAATCGTCCTTCCCTTCCGCTCCTGGCCGCCCTCGCGGCCCTCATTCCCCTGGCTTCCTGCGGGGCCTCGACTCCCTTTCCCGGCCTCGTGGGGAACGGCAACGTGGTGACCCGGGAGATCCGGGCATCCGGCTTCGACTCCGTCGGTTTCGGGGGTTCCGGGATCCTGCGCATCCACCGCGCATCCGCCCACCGGGTGGTCGTCTTGCTGGATTCCAACCTTCAGGAGGGCTTCCAGGCCGTGACGCGGGGCTCCGTCCTGGAGTTGGGGTTCAAACCGGGTTTCCAGATCAACCGCTTCACCAAGCTCGAAATCGACGTATACCTTCCCGACCTGACGGGAGTCTCCCTTTCCGGATCCGCCGAAGCGGTCTTGATGGATTCCTTCCGGGGCGACGCCTTCCGGGTTTCCATCAGCGGCTCGGGCAGCCTCATGGGGGAGATCCGGTACGGCAAGGTCGGCGTCCACGTTTCCGGCTCGGGCACGGTGGAGCTGGGCGGGGAAGCGAACCGGCTGGAGGCGAGTGTTTCCGGAGCCGGTCGGATCATGGCTCGGCTGCTCGCGGCCCGGGACGCCTCCGCCCAAGTCAGCGGCAGCGGTCTCCTGGAGTTGAGGGTTCGGGATACCCTGGCGGCGCAGAACAGCGGGTCCGGCCGCATCCGGTATTTCGGAGATCCCCGGGTGGACAGCAAGGTTTCCGGCTCAGGATCCGTGGAGCGCGCGGGATCCTAGGCCGCTTCCGCCGGGGTCGGAAATATCGCTTCCGTACCGGCATTCCGCGCGTTTCGGCTGTATACTTAGGGCTGCCGGCCTTCCGCCGGCGGCTCTTTTCATTACGGAACCTGGAGGACGGGATGGCGAAATCGAGGTCGGGTCGTTGGGCGCTTTCCGGAGTGATGACGCTGGCCCTGGGGTCGGCGTGCCTGGCAACCCTGGGTTCCTGTTCCGCGGCGCCCCCGGAGCGGGAGGAGCTTGCGGCGGCCGCGCCGGCCGTTGCAAAGCCGGCGGAGGAAAAACCGGCTACGGTCCTTCCGCCGCCGGAGACTACGGCGCCCAAGCCGCCCCCGGCTCCCGCTCCGGCGTCCAAAGACGCCAAGGGGGGCACTGCCGCTACGGATGACGCGGCCCGACTCGAAGAAACGTATCGGGACAAGTCGTCCGGCCCCGCGGGAGCGCCGCCCCCGGCGGCCCGGTCGGCCCCCGGCCGGGGGGCTCCTCCCTCCGCCTCGGGTCTCAAGGCGGGCTTCTCGGACGACAACGCCCAGTTCAACTACTTCCTGGGCTTCCTGGAGGAGTTCGGCTCGGTGCCCAACTACGCCCTGGAAATCGGGGAGCGGATAGCCCTGAAGATCCAGGACTCCGCGGGCAAGCCCGTGCCGAACGCCAAGGTTACCGTCAAGGCGGGCACCCGCGTCCTGGACCAGGGGTTCTCGTACGCGGACGGGACGTTCCGGATATACCCCCTGGTCTACGGCACTACCGCCGAGCAGCTTTCGGTGCGCGTGGAGTCCCGCAGCGGGAACGCGGACCTGGCCGTGGACCGGGACGGGCCGCGCAGGGTCGTGGTCAAGCTGGACCGGCCGCGGGCCCTGCCGGCGCCCCTTCCCCTGGACGTGCTCTTCGTGCTGGACACCACGGGTTCCATGGGCGAGGAGATCGAGCGCCTCCGGGACACCATCGAGATCGTCCACGCCAACATCTCCGCCATGACCCCCCGCCCGGCGGTGAGGTTCGGAATGGTGCTCTACAAGGACCGGGGCGACGAGTACGTCACCGAGGTCGTGCCCTTCACCGCGGACCTGCAGGTCTTCCAGGCCGCCCTGGCGGAGGTCTACGCCGCAGGGGGCGGGGACACCCCCGAGGACCTCCAGGCCGCCCTGGAGGACTCCCTCAAGAAGATGTCCTGGAACGAGGGCGGGGTGCGGATCGCCTTCGTCATCACCGACGCGGAGCCCCACCTGGATTACGATCAGAAGTACACCTACGCCCAGGCGGCCAAGGACGCCCGGGCCCGGGGGATACGGTTCCACACGATCGGAACCGGCGGCCTGGGGGTGGAGGGCGAGTACGTCCTCCGCCAGCTGGCCCAGTTCACCGAGGGCAAATACATTTTCCTGACCTACGGGGAGACCGGAGAGTCCGAGGGTGGGGCCCCCGGCTCGGTGAGCCACCACACGGGGGCCAACTTCCAGACGGACAAGCTGGAGGCCATCGTCATCCGCTTCGTGAAGGAGGACCTGGCCAACCTCTCGGACCTGCCCCTTTCCATGGACGAGGACTACTTCGAGGCCAGCAAGATCCCCGACGAGGAACGGGACGCCACCATGGACAAGCTCTTCGAGGAGGCCCTCAAGAACCTGACGGACTACTCCACCTTCCAGGTTGCCAAGGACACCCCCGCCGCGGTCCTGCCCCTGGTGCCGAACGCCCCGGACCTGGCGTCCAACGCCGAGTACTTCGGAGAGAGACTCCTTTCCTCCGCGGTCAAGACGAGGGTCTTCAAGCTGGTGGAGCGGAAGTCCCTGCAGTCGGTCCTGGAGGAGCTGGAGCTCCAGCTTTCGGGACTGGCGGACGAAAAGGCCGCCGCCCGGGCCGGGGAACTCCTGGGCGCCGAGGTCCTGGTGACCGGCTCGGTCTTCCGCCGGGACGGAAAGTACGAGATCTTCCTGCGCCTGGTCCGGGTCTCCACCGCAGAGGTGCTGTCCGTGACCCGGGCCCGGGTGGACGCGAAGCTGGGGCTGTGACGGAACGGTTTCCGGAAATAACCACGGAGATCACGGAGAGCACGGAGGTTTGAAAGTTGGATACATAGTTCCAACAGGATGTACAAGATCGGACAGGATGAACAGGATGAAGATATGGGATGAATGCTGACCTTCTCCCTATCTCCTCGTTCATATCTTGTTCATCTTTTCTTCACTTGTCCATCTTGTTGGATCTATAGCGCATAAGCTTTCCTTCTCCGTGTCCTCCGTGCACTCCGTGGTTGATTCCTGAAAAATGTTGAGGATTTCATCGTATGGACGGGGGCGCACCTGTATGCAAGCGATCTTACGGTTTTCGGCGGAGCTCCCGGCATGAGCGCGCAAAAGAAGAAAGCCTCGATCTTCCGCTGTTCCTCCTGCGGCCACGAGGAGTCCAAATGGCTGGGCCGCTGTCCCTCCTGCGGGGAGTGGAACACCCTCCGGGAGGCCGCGGCCTCCGCCTCTGCCGCCCGGGCGCCCGGCGCCGCGGAGCGGTATTCCCTGCCCCTGGCCGCGGTGGATCCCTCGGAAGGATCCCGCTTCTCCTCGGGCATGGCCGAGGTGGACCGGGTCCTGGGCGGGGGGGTGATGAAGGGCTCCTCGGTCCTGGTGGGCGGGGAGCCGGGCATCGGCAAGAGCACCCTCATGCTCCAGGTGGCCGCCCGGGCGGGCGTGACCGGAAGGGTGCTCTACGTCTCCGGGGAGGAGAGCGCCCCCCAGATCCGCCTGCGGGCGGACCGTCTGGGTCTTGCCCGGGAGGGCCTGGAGATCCTCTGCTCCGGGGACCTGGAGCTGGTCCTGGACGCCCTGGGTAAACTCCGCCCCCAGGCCGTGGTGGTGGACTCCCTCCAGACCCTCCGCTCCGGGGAGGCCGGGAGCGTGCCCGGCACGGTGAACCAGGTGAAGTACTGCGCCCTGGCCCTCTCGGAGTGGGCCAAGGAAACCGGATCCTCGGTGTTCCTGGTGGCCCACGTCACCAAGGAGGGCACCATCGCGGGGCCCAAGGCCGCGGAACACATGGTGGACGCGGTGCTCTACTTCGAGCAGACCGACGGGGAGCTCCGCTTCCTCCGGGCCGCCAAGAACCGCTTCGGGTCCACCGACGAGGTGGGCCTCTTCACGATGACCGAGACGGGACTGGCGGAGGTGGCCGATCCCTCCCGGCTCTTCCTGACCCGCCGGGAGGGGGGCCTGCCCCCGGGGGCCGCCGTGTCGCCCCTGTGGGAGGGCAGCCGCTGCCTCCTGGTGGAGATCCAGGCCCTGACGGTGCCCGCCAAGGCCTCCCTGACCCGGGTCTACTCGGACCGGGTGGACGCAGGGAGGGTCGCCCGGATCGCCGCGGTCCTGGAGCGCCACGGGGGCCTGCGGTTCTCGGACCAGGACATCTACGTGAACGTGGCCGGGGGCATGCGGATCGCGGAGCCCGGGGCGGACCTGGCGGTGGCGGCAGCCCTCTACTCCGCCCGGTCGGGCCTGTCCCTGCCGGACCGCACGGCGGTGGCCGGGGAGCTGTCCCTGGCCGGGGAGGTCCGGCCCCTGAGGCGGATGCGCGCCCGGGTGCGGGCCTGCGGGGCCCTGGGGTTTGCCGAGGTCCTGGGGCCGGTCCCCGAGGACGGGGAGGGGGAGCCCGGCTGGACGGGCGCCGCCACCATCCAGGAGGCGATCCGGAGGCTGTTCGGGCCGAAGGCCGCCGCCCGGGCCGCGCGTCCTGATACGGAAAAAAAAGGGGGGATAGGATGACCCTGTCGATCGAAACCCGGAAAGCCGGGATCGTGGTCCCCCTCGGGGCCCTGCGCACCGCAAAATCCGGCGGGGTGGGGGAGTACCCCGACCTGGCCTTCCTGGGCGAGGTATGCGCGCGCTGCGGGCTGTCCTTCATCCAGCTGCTGCCGGTCAACGACACCGGGTTCCAGAGCTCCCCCTACTCGGCCCTGTCGGCCTACGCCCTGCACCCCCTGTACCTGCGGATCCCGGACCTGCCCGAAGCCGCGGCCTTCCGGGTCGAGGCCCAGGCCGTGGCGGCCCGTTTCGCGGGGGAAAAGCGGTTCCCCTATCCCGAGGTCCTGTCCGCCAAGCTTGCCCTCCTGCGCAGGGTCTTCGACGCGTCCCTTCCGGCGATCCGGAAGGATCCCGCCCTGGCGGCCTGGATCGAGGCCAACCCCTGGGTCCGGGAGTACGCAGTCGTCCTGGGCCTCAAGGAGGAGCACGGCGGGAAGTCCTGGAAGGACTGGCCCGGGCACCGGGATCCCGCCGCGCCGGAGATCGAGGCCCTCTGGGCCGAGAGCGCCCGGCGGGACGGGCACCTCTTCCACGCCTGGGTCCAGCTTCGCTGCGAGGAGCAGTTCTCCTCGGCCTCCCGGGCCCTGGCGGATCGGGGCATCGCCCTGAAGGGGGACCTCCCCATCCTGATGAACGACGACTCCGCGGACGTTTGGGCCCGCCGCCCCTGGTTCCGCACGGACCGGATAGCCGGGGCGCCCCCGGACATGTTCTCCCAGCTGGGTCAGAACTGGG
>JBFZER010000149.1:0-6421 GCA_041306765.1 Spirochaetota bacterium
GACGGGGACCGGAACGATCCCACCCTGGACGGGACCAGCGGCATGAGCCCCTACCTTCACTTCGGGCAGGTCTCCCCGGTGCGCATGGCCCGGCTGGTCCTGGAGCGCGGCGGCCCCGGGGCGTCGCCCTTCATCGAACAGCTCACGGTCCGGCGGGAGCTGGCACAGAACCTGGTCCGATTCCTCCCGGACGGTTATGACACCTGGGAGGGTCTTCCGGAATGGGCCCGACGCACCCTGTCCGAAGCCGCCTCGGACAAGCGGGACTACCTGTACGTCCGAGAGGATTTCGAGGCCGCCCGGACCCACGACCCCTACTGGAACGCGGCCCAGAACCAGCTTGTCCGCACCGGGGCCATTCACAACTACATGCGCATGTACTGGGGAAAGAAGATCCTGGAGTGGTCCGGAACCCCGGAAGAAGCCTTCCGGACCGCCCTGTACCTGAACGACCGGTACGCACTGGACGGGCGGGATCCCAACGGGTACGCGGGCGTGGCCTGGTGCTTCGGCCGGCACGACCGGCCCTGGGCGGGGCGCGCCGTCTTCGGCACGGTCCGGTACATGAACGCAGCGGGCCTGCGGAGGAAATTCGACGCCGACGCCTATGCCCGGGCCTGGGCTTGAACCGGGGCGGAATTCCGGGCCGCTCCGGGGACCGGTTCGCCTTCACAAGGGGCGATCGGGGCGCTATAGTAGGCCCATGGAGGCATCAATGCTGGATACCCTGGAGTTCACGAAGGTCGACGGCGAGAACAAGAAGCATGCCGTTGTAGTATACGCCCTGTCCACCTGCGGATTCTGCAAGCGGGCGATTTCCTTCCTGGAGGCCCACAAAATCGAGTATTCCTACCTGCACATGGACAAGATACCCCTGGAGACCAAGACCGAGGCCAAGAAGATCCTCAAGGAGCGTTTCAAGCAGGACGTGGCCTTTCCCTTCGCGGTCGTGGACGACAAGGAACCCCTGGTGGGCTTCATCGAAGCCGACTGGAAACGGACCCTGGAGGTCTAGATGCCCTCTCCGAAGACCCTGGAAGAGACGCGCCGGTTCGCGGATATGGTTGCCGCCAAGCAAGGCTGGACCGTGAACCCCGACGCCGAGTTCACGGCCACCCTCCTGGAGGGGCTGACCACGAACTGGAACCGCTTCGGGTATTACCTGTGTCCCTGCCGGGACACCGAGGGCAGCCGGGAAGCGGACGCCGCGGTGCTCTGTCCCTGCCGCTACGCCCGCCCCGACGTATCGGAGTACGGCCACTGCTTCTGCGCCCTCTACCTCCGGCCCGATTTCGCGGCCGCGGGTTCGGAAGTCCGGGGCATCCCGGATCGCCGGAACTCGGAATAGCCTTCCGATCCGGAAGACTCCTTCCGCCCCGGGGCGGGATCACCGTCTTGCCTAGCGGGGCCGCCTCCCGGTATCCTCAAGCGATGTCTCTCGCCTATTTGGATTGGGCCGCCACCGCCCCGCCCTCCCCGGAAGCCCTGGATGCCTATCTTCAAGCCGCCCGGGGGCACCCCGGAAACCCATCCAGCCGGCACGAGTACGGCAGGTCCGCCCGCAGGGCCCTGGAGGACGCCCGGGTCCGTCTGGCGGGGGCCCTGGGCTGCCCCCGGGAGCGTTTGTACTTCACCTCCGGAGGCACGGAATCCGATTCCATTCCTCTACTCGCCCTCCTGCGCCGGAACGTTCCCGGGTCCCTGGTGATCTCTTCCATCGAACACCCCGCGGTCTTTGAGCAGGCCGCGGTTCTTGAGCGCCTGGGGTGGAAGGTTCGCCGGGTGGATCCCGGTCCGGACGGCCGCGTCGATCCCGGGGAAGTCGCGGACGCCTGTTCGGGGGATACGGTCCTGGCGGCGGTCATGGCCGTGAACAACGAGACCGGGGCGATCCAGCCCCTGGAGGGGATACGCCGGGCCCTCGACGCTGCCGCCGGAAACGGCCGGAGGGTGAGGCTCCACACCGACGCCGTCCAGGCATTCGGGAAGGTTCCCTTTGCTCCGGAAACCTGGGGCGCGGATTCCGCGGCCCTGAGCGCCCACAAGATCCGGGGCCCCCGGGGAGTCGGCGCCCTCTACCTGCGGACGCCCCTGGAACCCCTGGCGGCGGGAGGGGGACAGGAGGGGGGCATCCGGTCCGGGACCGAGAACCTGCCGGGGATCCTGGCCTTCGAGCGCGCGGCGGGAATCGCCGCGGGCGGTCTGGAAGAGAATTCCGCCCGGGCCCGGAGCCTCACGGACCGCCTCATGGCCTGCCTGGGGGACATCCCGGATGCCCGGCCCGTGCCCGAGTGCCGAACCCCCGGGGACGACCGGTACTCCCCCTGGATCCTGAGCGTCTCGCTGCCCGGGCTTCCGGGGGAGACCGCCGTGCGGATCCTGTCGGACTCGGGATTCGCCGTGGCCACCGGCAGCGCCTGTTCCTCCTCCCGCCGGAAACGCCGGGTGCTGGAGGCCATGGGTTTGTCCGAAGAACTGGCCTTTTCAACGATCCGGGTGTCCGTCGGACCGACCACCACGGCCTCCGAGATGGACGCCTTCGCGGAAGCGCTCCGGTCGGCCTACCTCCGGTACCGGACTTAGAGGAGAACGATGGAAACCCTGTACCTTATCAAGCCCGGTGAACTGGAGCTCAAGACGGGCAACCGGAGGGAATTCGAATCCCGCCTTCGAAGGGACATCGAGCGGCGCCTGGAAGGCCGGGCACGGGTCGACATCCGTCCGGGACGGTTCTTTCTCCGTGTGCCGTCGGAGCTCGAGGAAAAGGCCGAGCGGGTCCTCTCCCGGGTGCCGGGCCTCGTGGGATACGCCCGGGCCCTGACCTGCGGCAAGAGCATGGAGGAGATCGGAGGGCTGGCCCTCCAGGTCGCCCGGGAAGGCCTGGCGCAGGGGCACGGCACCTTCAAGATCGAGGCCCGCCGGGCGGACAAGGGTTTCCCCCTGGATTCCTACGGCCTTGCCCGGGAACTGGGGGGTCTCATCCTGGAGAACATTCCCGGGCTCTCGGTGGACGTCCGGAAACCGGGGTTCACGGTTTTCGTGGAAATCCGGGAGCGAGTCTACGTGCACGGAGCGATCCGCAGGGGGCAAAAGGGGCTTCCCGCGGGCTCCGCGGGCAAGGGGCTGCTGTTGTTATCCGGGGGCATCGACTCCCCCGTGGCGGGCTACCTGATGGCCAAGCGCGGACTGTCCCTGGAGGCCGTGTACTTCAACGCCTATCCCTACACCTCCCGGGAGGCCTGGGAGAAGGTTCGGGACCTGGCCCGGGTTGTGGCCCGGTACGCGGGGGACATGGTCCTTCACACCCTGTCGTTCACGGAGATCCAGACCGAGATCAAGCGCGGGGCACCGGAAGATTGCTCGACCCTCTTCCTCCGGGCCGCCATGGTACGGGCGGCCCACCTTTTGGCGCGCGAAATCAGGGCCAACTCCCTGGTCACCGGGGAGAGCCTCGGGCAGGTGGCCAGCCAGACCGCGGAGAACATCCGGTTCGCCCAGGCCCGGACGGACCTCCCGGTCTTCCGGCCCCTGATCGGAACCGACAAGGAAGACACCATGCGGATAGCCCGGGAGATAGGAACCTACGAAATATCCATCCTGCCCTACGAGGACTGCTGCGTGCTCTTCTCCCCGGAACATCCCATCCTGAGGTCCCGGATGGACCGGGACTCGGAAGTCTACGACAGTATCGGGCTTGAGCCCCTCATCGCCGAGGCGGTCCGGTCACGGGAGATACTTCCCGTACCCTGCGGAGAGTGAGCCCCGGGGCCGCCCCGTACCGGGCCGGCCCGCGGACCTCCCGGGCTCCCGGTCAGGCCTCCACCTTGAGGATGTCCGTGACCGCCCGCTCTATCTGGCCCTGGGGCAGGGCTCCCATGGCGTAGCTGGGATGCCCTTCCTTGGGTATGAAGTACAGGGTCGGTATGCTCTGGATGCCGAAGACCCCTGCCAGCTCCTGCTCCGCCTCGGTGTCCACCTTGTACACGTGGATCTTCCCGGCGTATTTCTGGGCCACCTTCTCGAGAACCGGGGCCACCATCTTGCAGGGGCCGCACCAGTCCGCGTAGAAGTCGATGATGGCGGGAAGGTCCCCGGCGTATTCCCATTCCTTCTTGGATTCGTAGTCGAATACCTTCTTCTTGAAGTCCTCGGTGCTCAGCTTTTCCGGCATATCCGGCTCCTTGATTTCGTCGGTGTTGGGTAGGTCTTGGTTATAATATATAGTTTTCCATATATTTAGGCAAGAAGGAGCTAAGAAAAGGGCCGCCGGATGGCGGCCCTTTCCGGAACCGGATTCCGGCTCCCTAGAAGCGGACCCGGGCGCCGAACTCCGCGCCGATCCCGACCGAGGGGGACGGAATGAGGGGAATGGAAAGCACGGGGGAAAGGTAGAGCTCGAATTTCTTGACCGGCCAGAACTGGAGGCCGAAGGGGATGCGGAGGCCGAAATCGAAGGTGTCCCCGGCGATTCCCGCATACAAGCCCGCGCCGAGGAAGTAGCTCAGGCCGGAGCCCAGGCCTTCCGCGTCGATCACGTAGTAGTCCACGGAAGCCCCGAAGCGGTCCGCGGAGAAGTCGTACTGGAGCCCCACGACCGGGAAACTGGACCACTTGAACGAGAGGCCGACGCCTCCGCCTATGGCGCCGTTCGTGCTCCCGACGGTGCCGTACACTCCGAAACCGGTGAGACCCGCCGGACCCGCCGCGAACGCGGGTATTCCCGCCAGCAGGACCAGCGCGGCAATGATACCAAAAACCTTTTTCATCACGTCCTCCGTTAGGGTGCTTTCGAGAGAATATACCGCGATTCGCGCAGTATGCAAACACCGGCCGGCAATCCGGCGCTTCGGGTTCGACTCCCCGGCGCCTAATGAAAAACCGGCCTTGCGGCCGGCTTAATACACATCCCCTAGGGGAGTCGAACCCCTGTTGGCGGGATGAAAACCCGCTGTCCTAACCACTAGACGAAGGGGACACGCGCGCATCGACGAAGCCTCCGCGCGGAGCCCCACCTTACAGAAAAAGGGGCTTCCCTGTCAAGGGAAGCCCGGATCCCGCAGGCTCACATCCGGAGGCGGGCAAGGATCAGGGACTTCATCTTGGAGGCCTGTTCGTTCTCAGGGTCCAGCCGCAGGGCGGCTTCGCAGTCCGCCAGGGCCTTGGGATAGTCCCCGAGGTGGAAATACGCCTGGCTCCTGCGGTACAGGGAATAGAAGTGGCAGGGGTGGATGTCCAGGGCCAGCTCGAAATCCCGCACCGCCGAGGGGTAGTCGGTCCGGACCGAGTGGACGACCCCTCGGTAGTAGGCGGCCTTGTAGCACTTCGGGTCCAGCTCCAGGGTCCGGGTGAAATCCGAGACGGCCTCGTCGTACTTGGATTCCGCAAAATAGGCCATTCCCCGGTGCTTGTGGATCAGCGCGGCTATCTCGACCTTGGGACTCCGGGACAGGATGCAGGAATAGGTCTCGATGGCGGCGGCGTAATCGTCCCGGTTGTGGGCGTTCAGGGCGGAGACCAGGAGCTCGTCGATGCTGGCCTCGCAGCCCAGGTACTCCGAGGCGCTCGGCGGGGGCGCCCCGAGGGAGGGGGTATCCCCCCGGTCCGGGAAGAAGGGTTCGTCGATGGACTTCTCGATCTTCCGGAAGAAATTCGTGCGCCGCTTGTCCAGCTCGTTCGTCAGGCGGTGCTGGTAGTCCCTCAGCTCCTGGAATATGATGTCCGAAAGGGCGAGGTTGGCGTTCAAGGCCGCGAGCTTGCGCTTCATGGGTTCGTCGAAGGGGTTGAACTCGGCCTTGTAGACCAGCTCGTGCTCCACCTCCGCCCAGGCGTCCTGCAGGATGGTACGGACCTGGATCTCGCAGACAGAAAGGTCCAAGCCCTTGGCGGCCTTTCGTATGTCCGCGGGGATCTCGACCAGGATATGGGTGGACTCGTATCCGAACTCCCGGAACGACCGGTCCGCGCCCTTGCGCTCCACCTCCATGACCCGGAAACACCGTCCCAGCCGGGCCTCCACCTTCTCCAGGTCTCCGATGAAGGGGCAGATCACCCTCAGGGCCATCACGTCATGGATGGGCAGGGAGGTCTTCCTGCCCGCGGCCCGGGCCTGCTGCAGGAGAAGGATCCGCTTGCGGAACCAGCTGGGGAAGGTCTTGACCCGGGACTTCAGGGAGGGGTGTATTCCGGCTTCCTGCAGGCACTTGAGGATCCGGATGGAAAGTTCGGAGAGCGCGGCCTGGTAGGCGGGCAGGAGCTGTTCGTAGCGCTCCTCAAGCTCGGATCGGTTCAGGGTGTCGAGGTCGTTCATCCCCCCCATGATACCCGCACACGCCGGAAAAGGCAAAAGAAAAGGACCGCCCCGATGGCGGCCCTTTTCCGTTTTGAGGCTCCCCTTACTTGGAGGGGGTGAAATCGGACTTCT
>JBFZER010000150.1:0-2811 GCA_041306765.1 Spirochaetota bacterium
TTCACGGCGATGCAGTCGTCCCCCGCGGATATGCTGCACCTGGAGATCCGGACGTCCCGGCAGGAGTCCGGGTCGATGCCGTCGGTGTTCGGGGAGTCCGGGGGGTTCTCGATCCGGATGCCCCGGACCTCCACGCGCTCGCAGCGCACGGGGTTCACGGTCCAGGAAGGGGAGTTCACGGCGGTGAAGCCCTCGAGGAGGACGTCCCGGCAGTCCTGGAAGGCGATGAGACGGGGCCGGGGGAAATCGAGGGTCCCGGAACGGAATGCCTCCCACCAACGGGCTCCCGAGCCGTCGATGAGGCCAGGACCCGTGACCGATATGTTCCGGGCGCCTTCCGCGCCGATCAGGGGGGCGTGGACCTCCACGGTCCGGCCCTCCCAGCGCTGGACCCGGACGGGGAAGTCCGCGGGGTCGTCGCTCGCGACCAGGCGGGCCCCGTGCTCCAGGCGGATTCCCACGTCGTCCCGGAGGACCAGGGCGCCGGTCCGCCAGGTTCCCGGCCCGAAGACAAGGGTGCCGCCGCCCCGCTGGGCGGCCCGGTCGATCAGGGCCTGGAGGCCCCGGGTCAGGAGGCGGGCCTCGGCCGCCTCGGAGCGGAGCGCGGAGGAGGCGTTTATGAATCCGCCGCCCCCCCGGAATTCGCTCATTCCACGGCCTCCTCGGCCCGGGCCAGGGCTGCCGCGGCCGGAGGATCCGCGGCGGCCTCGGCCTCCAGGAGGGCCAGGATGTAGGGGCCCGTGCCCTTGGGGTCGTCGGGCCTGCGGGGTGCGGAGGCGTAGTATTCGAAGCTGCCGTCCCGGTAGGGGTCTCCCCCCAGCCCGGCAACCGCGCAGGCGCCCTCCAGGACCGGTCCCGCCGTGCCCTCGCGTACCATGAGGCGATCGATGCCCGAGAGTGCCCGGGCGGCGGATTCCGCGGCCATGCGGGCTTCCGGTCCGGCCAGGATGCCCTTGCGTACGGCCTTGGCGAAGGCGTAGGCGAACATGGCGGAGGCCGAGGTCTCCAGGTAGTTGCCCGCCCGGGAGCCCTGATCCACCACCTGGTGCCAGAGCCCGCTGTCCGGGTCCTGGAATCGGATCACCGCGGCGGCCAGCCCGCGGAAGATGCCGGTCAGGAACCCGCGGCCTTCATGGCCCCGGGGCAGGTAGTCCAGGGTGTCCGCCAGGGCCATGGCGTACCAGCCGATGGCGCGGCCCCAGAAGTTGGGGGAACATCCCGTGTCCGGACGGCTCCAGAGCTGGCGCCGGGACTCGTCCCATGCGTGGTACAGAAGGCCCGTGCGTCCGTCTCGGGTCCGATCCCAGACAAGGCGGAACTGGGACACCGCCTCGTCGAAGAGCTCCGGCCGGCCGAAGCGCCGCCCCCAGGCGGCCGCGAAGGGCTGGGCCATATAGAGGCCGTCCAGCCACATCTGGTCGGGGTAGATCTTCTTGTGCCAGTATCCGCCGCAGGCGCAGCGGGGCTGGGCGTCCAGCTGGCGCTGCAGCAGGGCAGCGGCGGACCGGAGGCGCGGTGTCCCGGATTCGGGGTGGAGAAGCAAAAGGCGCCCGGGGTTGATCTGGTCGAGGTTGTATTCGTCCTCCCGGTAGCCCTCGATCCGTCCGGCCGCGTCGACCCGGGCGTCCACGAAGCGCCGTGCCGCGTCCCGGAGCTCCGGGCTCCCGTGGACCCGGCCGGCCCGGTCCGCGGCCAGGAGGAGCAGGGCGTTCTCGTAGTGCCAGGCGAGGGTTTCCGGCGGGGTCCGTTCCAGCAGGGACCCGGCCCACCGGATCGACCCGGGACCCTCCCGAAGGGCCGTCCGGGCCTCGGCCGGGTCGTCGTTTGCCCTAGGTGTCATGCTGTCCCCCTCGAGGCTCGAGGCTCGGGGCGGCGGGCCGCAGCCCGCCGCCCCTGGTCCGTCCGGCGGCAGGCCCCTACTTGAGCAGGCCGGCTTCCACAAGCTGGGTCTTGGCCTTCTTTTCCAGGTCCTTGGCTCCCAGCTTGTCCAGGCCCGCCAGGAAGTTCTTCCAGGAAGCGGGGGTGAGGACCTGCTGGCCCAGGGCGAACTTCACGAGGTTTTCGGTGTAGAAGCGCTCGAAGTCGGCCTTGTTCGCCGGGGGCTCGATCAGGAGGGCCGCGGTCGCCTCGGTCCAGGGCTGCTTGGTGAAATAGCGCCAGATGTCCAGGGGCTTGATGGTCCGGCCGTTGATGGTCTTGTGAGGCACGTAGCGGGGCAGCAGTTCCCAGTCGGAGTTGACCGAGGCCAGGTTGCGCAGCTGGAGGACCGGGACGTTGGCGGCCTTGGCGTAGGACTTGTCGGGATCCGGCAGGCCCGCGGTGGAGACGTTGCCGTCCGCGTCCAGGGTGTGGTTCACGCCCTTTTCCCCGAACATGGCCAGGGCATACCCGTCCGTGGCGAACCACTCCAGGAGCCTGGCGATCGCGTCGCCCTTGCCCGCGTCGATCGCGCGCTTGGAGACCACGTGGATGCGCGTGTCCACGTAGAGCATGCCCTGGGAGCTCTTGCCCTTCGGTCCCACCGGGGGCGGGATGGGTATCCACTCGCCCTCCGGGAAATTCTTGTCGAAGGCGGGGTAGTTGGCCACGGTGGACAGGGCCGCGAAGTTCTCCCGCATGATCCCGTACCTGCCCTGCTTCCATCGCGCCCGGAACTCATCCTTCTTGAGGGTGGTCCAGTCGGGATCGATGTACCCGTCCTTGTTGAGCCCCGCGATGAAGGCCATCGCGTCGTAGTACTCCGGCTTCCGGACGTTTAGGCCGAAGGCCCGGGCGCTGGTGACGTCCCACATCCCCGCCGCGCCGTAGGCT
>JBFZER010000151.1:0-4145 GCA_041306765.1 Spirochaetota bacterium
GCACGATCCCGGATCCGGCCGGGATGCTCAGTGTCGCCCCGGGTTCCACGGCCACGGCCGGGTCGAAATCCAGGTCGATCCTCGCGGGGGTTTCCCGGTGGTTCACGGCCACGAGGATCCAGTCCTCCGGGGTTTGGAGGAACCGGACCACCGCGTTCGGGGCGAAGGCGGCCGGCGAGGCCGGGGCGCCCGGCGAGGCAACCGTGCCCGCAGCCGGTCCCGGTTCCGGCTCCTCCCCGGAGGCAAGTTCCAGCCGCCGCAGGTGAGGGTACCCGGCGGGGTCGAGGAAGCCCGCCAGGAAGTCCCGGGTCCCCCGGTCGCCCCGGAGGTGGTAGCCCAGGGCCGCGAAGGTCGCGATGTAGACGGCCCGGCCGGACCCCAGGGCCCAGGCAGTCGCGGCAGGCCGTCCGTCCGGGAAGCGGGCCAGGACCTCGGTCCCCGGCCCGGGCTCGACCGCCCGGCGGTACTGGGCGCCCCCGAAGGCGATCCCGTCCCCGGCGGCTTCGGTGAAGCCCCAGTCGGGCAGGGCCTCCAGCTCGACATGGCGGACCCCGAAGAGCTCGGCCAGGGCCCGGCTGTCCGGGTCCAGCTTGCCGCCGGCGTCGTACATACCCGTGGCGGCCTCCCCCACCAGGAGTCCCCCGGCCTCCGCGAAGGCCCGGAGGGCGGACCGCTCCCGGTCCTCCAGGCAGAGGGCCATGGGGACGAAGAGGGTCCGAAGGCCCTCGGCGGCCAGGGTTTCCAGGTAGTCCTCGTGGACGAAGCGGACGGGGATCCCCGACTCGTAGGCGGCGCGGTAGATTCCGGCGGCGCTCCCGGCGTAGAGGTCCTCCCGGCGCTCGGCGCAGAAGGAGAGGACCTGGCTCTTCCGGGACAGGTAGATCCCGTTGACCGGCAGTACCCGGGCCGCCGAATCCAGCCGGGGGTCCGAGAGCTCCCGGGCGCAGCGCCCGGCCGCGAGGGACCGCTCGGTGTTCCCCCCGTCGTACGCCGTGAGGCCGAAGCCCGGGGACTCCAGGCCCGCGGGCTCCGGGGCGTACTGCCAGTAGAGGACCCCTTTTCCGCCCGCGGCGACGGTGTTGTAGTTCCAGATCGTCATATCCCGGCCTGTCGGGACCTCCCCGCCCAGGAACCCGGCCTTCCCTCCCCCGCCCTGGAGCTCGACCTGGTAGAACCGCCTTCCCCGGGAGGCCTCGGCAACGACCTCGTTGTGGGCCAGGTGGGTGAAGGGGTGGTTCTTCCCCTGGAGCCATTTCGGGAAACTCGAGAGTCCGAAGACGTCCACCTCCCGGGCCAGGGAGAACTCGTCCCCCAGCTCGTTGGCCAGGCCCCCGGCAAGCTTGTTGCCCAAGGTCGCGCTGTAGGCCACGTGGGTCTGGACGGTCTTGCCCGGGGCCCCCCGCCGGGCCGCCTCCGTCCGGATCCGCAGGTGCCGGGCCAGGTTTTCGATCCAGAAGAGCCGCCAGTCCAGCATGTCCGCCCAGGTGCCGAATCTGGGGGGCGGCTCCACCTCGGACCAGTCCGAGAGGCGGCGGAACCAGGCGGCGTTCAGGGCGTCCAGGGTGCCGTACTTCCCCTTGAGCCAGCGGCGGAACTCAGAGCGGGAGTGCTCGCAGTAGCACAACAGCTCCCCCCGGTAGTCGAACATGGGCTCCAGGTGGGGCTCGTTCCACACGTCCAGGGCGATGACGCTCGCGGCCGTTCGGTACCGGGCCGCCACGGCCTCGATGAAGCCGGCGGCCAGGTCCGCGGCCTGGGGCTTGTCCATGCAGAGCCCGGGCCAGCCCGCCGACGGGATGTTCGGCGGTCCTCCGAAGGGGATCACCTCCCCCCGGCCGGTCCGGTACAGGGCGTCCTCGTTCCCCGGCAGGACCCAGGGAGGGGCGCCCTCGGGAATGGCGTTGATCACCACCCCGAGTCCCCGGCGCTCCGCGATCCGGCACAACTCGTCCAGGTCCGAGAAGTCGAGGCGGCCCCGGACCGGCTCGATCCAGTTCCACACGGCCCAGAGCTTCACGGTGTTGAAGCCCAGATCCGCCATGTTCGCCAGGTCCCGATCCCAGCATTCCCGTCCCGGGAAGGGAGGCCTGTAGTACTGGGCGCCGAATATCATGGTTGTCTCCCCCCATTGCCCGCCGGGCGGATCAGCCCTTGATGGCCCCGGCGGTCATCCCCGTGACCAGGTACTTCTGCATGAGGAAGCCCACCAGGATGATGGGCGCGATGCTGATGGTCGCGGCGGCGGAGCACTTGCCCCAGTCCACGGAGATGGCGCCGACATACCGGGCGATCCCGACGGTCAGGGGATAGGTGTCCAGGTTGGTCAGCTGGAGCGAGAACAAAAGCTCGTTCCAGGAAAACTGCATGATCAGGATCACCGCGGACGCTATGGCCGGGGTTAGCATGGGAAAGATGATGCGGAAGAAGGCCTTCATCCGGGAACAGCCCTCCACGGTGGCGGAATCCAGGATCTCCCCGGGGATGTCCCGGACGAAGGAGGCCATAATCCAGGTGACGAAGGGCAGGCCCATGGCGGAGTGGGCCAGGATGGGGCCCAGGTAGGTCCCGGTCAGGCGCAGGCGGTTCATGAGGATGAACATCGGCAGAAGGACGGTGATCGCGGGCACGAGCTTGCCGATCAGGAGGAGGTTGGAAAGGCGCTCCCCGAGCCTCGACTTGAAGAGCTTCAGGCCGTAGGCCGCCAGGGTGCCCAGGGCTATGGTCGTGACGGTCACGGACACGGATATGACGATGGAGTTGACGAAGTACCGCAGGAAGTCGTCCAGGTCGAAGAGCCGCTGGAAGTGGGTGAAGATGGGCTTGAAGATCAGGTCCGGGGGCATCCTCCGGATGTCCAGGGTCCGCCGGAAGGCGTTGGACACGATGATGTAGACCGGGGCCGCCGTCCAGAGCCCGAAGACCGCCAGGAAGAAGGCCTTGGCCAGGCGGGGCGGCCATTTGCTCGGGGCTTTCATGGTCGGACTCCTTTCATCTCGGCGTCCATATCAGCGCTCCCTCCGGTTCCGGTTCTGCAGGATGAAGGGGATCCCGAAGATCCCGAAGGTGGCGATCATGGCGACCATGGAGACCGCGATGCCGTAGCTCAGGTCCCCGTTCTCGAAGCCCTGGGTGTAGGCGTAGATGCTCAGGGAGACGGTCGAGTTGTTCGGCCCTCCCCCGGTGAGGGCGAAGATGATGTCGAAGACCTTGATGGTGTCCACCCCGCTGATCAGGAGGATCACCAGGTACACGTCCCGGAGCAGGGGCAGGGTTATCCGGAAGAAGATGGACAGCACCCCCGCCCCGTCCACCCGGGCCGCCTCGTAGAGCTCCGTGGGTATGGAGACGAGCCCCGCGGTCAGGACGATGATGAGGAAGGGGACCACCTGCCACCAGTGGGCGATGATCGTGGACAGCAGGGCCGTGGAGGCGCTGGTCACCCCCGGGAAGAACTCGAAGGGGATGCCCACCCGGTCCATCATCCAGTACAGGATTCCCTGGGGATCGTAGATGTAGCGCCAGATGAGGCCCACCACGATGGGGGACACCAGGAGGGGCACCGTCACGATGGGCCGGACGAACCGGGCCAGGCGGCGGGACAGGGAATGGATCAGCACCGCCGCCAGGGTCCCGATGGTGAAGTCCCCGGCGATCGCCCCGGCGGAGAACATCAGGGTGTTCCCCAGGGCCTTGAGAGCCGTGGCGTCCCGGAAGAACCGGAGGTAGTGCTTGAGGCCCACGAAGGCGGTCCGGGGGTCGAAGGACCCGAAGGAGAAGTCGAAGAAACTCAAAAAGGCGCCGAACGCCAGGGGCACGACCATGACCCCGAGGACCAGGCCCACCGCGGGCACCATGAGCAGTGTGGGGAGGAGGTCGCCTTTCTCGAGGGACAGGGCGCAGGGCTTGGGCATTCATCCTCCCGGCGGCGCATCCGGACGCGGAGCGTCCGGGTCCGCGGCCGCGTACATCCGCGGCCGCGTCAACCAGGAAGCCGACCGGGCGTTCGGCCCGGCCGGCATTCCGTCACTTGCTGAAATCCGTGGCGGCCAGGTCCGCCTGGATCTTCTTGAGCACATCCTCGGGCTTCGCGTCGGTGGTCGCGATCTCCGAGAGCCCCACGATCAGGGCGTTCTTGAGCGCCTGGA
>JBFZER010000152.1:0-8349 GCA_041306765.1 Spirochaetota bacterium
GCTGACCAGGTCCAATGAACGGTGGAGGATCGCCCTGAACGCCGAGCGGCTCTTCTGGGATGCGTTCCCGGATCTGCGCCAGCTGGTGGCCGACGGCCAGGTCATCCTTCCGGGGAATGAAGCGGGTCCTTCCAGGGAAAGCGTTTCTTACGGGTAATTCGAAGCCCGATGTTTCGGTCCACTTGTCGGAAATTCCCATATGGAAAAATAGAAGCCATGGAACTTGATTCACTTTTTCGCACAAGCGATGCCGCCGATCCATCCCCCCTCCGACCGGGTGTGTTCATTCCGGGAGAGGTACTTGATGCTTTCGGTGAGCACTTTTTGGATGAAATCGCTTGCAGGGAGTGGGTCTTGAAAAGATTGCACCCGGACGGGGCCCGGTGCCCGGGATGCGGTGAAGGGTTCAGCGAGAAAGGATTGCCGCGTTTTTGGTCTGGCAGCCGGATGAGGTGCTGCAGCTGCGGAGCGTACTTCACGGCCCTGTCCGGGACGTTCCTCAGTGGATGTCATCTTTCGTACCGTGGAGTTGTCCTGGTGTCGCTGCTCGTGGCGCTCCGGATCCCGGATGTCATGACCGCCTTGATCGTGGGAATGAGCCGGGAGAACGTCCGGCTGTGGCGTCTCCGGTTCCTCGAGGCATCATTCGGGGTGAGGTCATGACAGATGGTCATGCCCTTCCGAACGTCCTGGCGGTCGTCGACTATCTGACCACCGCCGGCTTCAAGGCCGGGAACAGCACCGTCTACCTGCACGTCAAGGCGAAGAAGCTGAAGCCGGATCCGGACGGGACGTTCAACGTAAAATCCGTCCTGAGGTATGCCAGGAAACACCTCAAGAGGAAGGATGGATCGGCAGCAGCTCCGGAGGCAGATCAACTCCAGGATGCGAAAGCGAAAGCGGAAACGAGGAAGCTGGAGGCCCAGGCCGACCACTGGGAGATCAAGGCGAAGGCGATTTCAGGCCGGTATATTGAACGAACCGCCCTGGAGCACGAGCTGGCTCTGAGGGCCTCCTTTTTTCGGAACGACATCGAGGCGTTCTTCCGGTCCAGGGCCGGAGAGATCATCCATTGTGTATCGGGGGACCCGGAGCGAGCGCCGGACCTGATCGATTACCTGCTGACGAACCTGGAGACGTGGATGGACCGGTATGCGTCCGACAGCGAGTATCACATTCCCATCATTCCGGTTGTCCAGGATGACGATGACAGCCCCATGGAAGAGGATGAGGCATGAACCTGGCCGTGGCCGAAGACAGGACATTTCGGTTCACTCACGGCGAGCGCCGGGTATTCAAGGCCAAGGAACGCCTCACCGTGTCCCAGTGGGCCGAGCGGCACCGGATCGTAACGAACGGCCCGCTGACCGGACGCTGGCGAAACGACATCACCCCGTACCTGGTCGAGCCCATGGACACCTGGAATCTGCCCTGGGTCCGGGAGATCGTCCTATGCTTTGCGCCCCAGACCGGGAAGACCCAGGTGGCCTTCAACTGTCTGTCATACTCGATCGACCAGGATCCGGGCCCGGCCATGTACGTCATGCCGGACGAGAAGACGACGAAGCGGATAGCCAGGAGGCGGATCATCCCGATGTTCCGCGGGACCCCGAGGATCGCGGAGTTGCTCAGTCCGAAAGCCGATGACGTGTCGTCGTTCCATGTCCAGTTCATCAACGGGATGGACCTGATGATGGCCTGGGCCACGTCTGCAGCGGAGCTGGCCAGCGAGTCCGTCCGCTACATGATCGACGACGAGACGGACAAGTTCCCGGAGTTTGCCGGCAAGGAGGCGGATCCCGTCTCCCTGGGGCGTATCCGGACAAACGCCTATCCCTACACGAAGAAGATCCTTCTCTTATCCACCCCGACCACCGACGAGGGCGTCATCTCCAGGGCAATGGAACGGGACGCCGACGAGATCCGGCGATACCAGGCAAAATGTCCCGTCTGCGGAGAGTACCAGCTGATGGAGTTCGACCGGATCTCCTGGGGCACGACGAGGGACCCGCGGGAGGTGGTCCGGAAGAAACTGGCGAAGTACTACTGCACTTCCTGTTCGATGGCCTGGGACGATTACGGCCGGGACCATGCGGTTCGGAACGGTCGATGGTCAGCGGAGAAACCGGTCGAGCGCCCGGTCTGCGTCGCCTTTCATCTCCCGGCCTGGTACAGCCCTTTCGTCAGCCTGTCAGATTCCGCCGCGGCGTTCCTCAAGGGCCTGGAAGATCCTGCGAAGCTGATGGTCTTCGTCACCCAGCACAAGGCGGAACCATGGAAAGAGACGATCATTCCGAAGAAGGAGAGCGGGGTCCTCGCGCACAAGACGGACATCCCTGCCGGGGTCGTCCCGCCCGAGGCCGTGGCCCTCACAGCCGGAGTGGACGCCCAGAGGAACGGCTTCTGGTTCGTCGTTCGAGCCTGGGCCGATGATCTGACCAGCTGGCTCGTCCAGTATGGCTATCTGACGACCTTTGATGACGTCAAGACGCTCGTGTTTCAGACCCGTTATCCCGTTCAGGGATCCGGGGAGACCATGGGTATCTGGAGGACCGGAATCGACACGGGGGGTGGAGAAACCGAGGATGGGGAATGGACCCGGACGGAGGAGATCTATCAGTGGTTGCGCTCACTGCCACCGGAGCATGTCTACGGGACAAAGGGAGCGACCCACGTCCGTAGCCTCGGTTTCCATCGGATCAAGGTGACGCAGGTGGATGCCCTGCCGAAGTCAAAGATCAAGATCCCCGGGGGACTGAACCTCAGGCTGCTCAACACCGATCAGTTCAAGGGCTTGATCCACTGGCGGCTGGAGCGGAAGGAGGGGGAATCACAGCGGTACTACTTGCACGCCGAGACGGGGATCGACTATGCGCAGCAGCTCCTGGCCGAGGAGCTGGCCAGGGACCGCCGGGGAAAGGTCTACTGGAAGCAGACCAGGAAGGCGAACCACCTGCTGGACTGCGAAGTGATCGCAGCCGCCTGCGCTGATTCGTCCTGGCTGCCGTCCCTGAAGATGATTGCCGAACATTTGAGGCAACAGCGGGGGGGATCGACGAAGAACGGATCCCCGGGAAAATCAAAAAGGCGGGTGATCAGCAAGGGAGTGGAGGGATGACGGACCTTCTCACATCGCGCCAGGAGATCCTGGATTATCTTAAAATGACGAAGACGTGGTTCTTGACGTTTGTCCGTTTGGGGATGCCGGTTGCCTATATCAATGGGCGGTGCTTTGCGCACAAGGAAAACCTCGACGCATATTTCAAACAGATCACCCGCTCGAGCATGAAGATCGTCCCTGATGAAATACTGAATGGGGAAGAGTCCCCCGAATGAACCACTGTCAAGCAATTTGGCGGTCGTATGATGGTCGGATTCCGGCATTATTCCGGGTAGGAATCCGGCCAAAATCCAGACATTCTCCAATATCCCCCCCAAAAACGGCCTTATAATCGCCCCATCAAAGGGGGAGTTATGGCCGGCATCACTCTCGCACAGGCAGAAGCGCAGCTTGCCATGTGGCTAGCAGCGGACGCAGCGGTCTCTTCTGGGCAGTCGTATACCCACAGAAGCACCTCTCTCAGTCGCGCCGATTCCAGGCAGATCCGGGAAAACATCGAATACTGGGACAAGAAGGTCCGGACGCTGTCAGCAACCGCGTCCAGGACCGGCCCCGTCATCAGGGGGGCCACTCCCGTATGAAGAGAATAGACGTCCGGGAAAACCTCATCGATCGTGCCGTCCGGTATTTCAACCCGGTCCGGGCCCAGCAGCGGTATCGGGCACGGATCGCCATGGCCCTGGCCGGCGGATATGCCGGGGCGTCCACGACGCGCCGGTCCCTCTCCGCCTGGCTCACGGGTAACCGGGACGCGGACGGGGATATTATCCTCGACCAGGACCGCCTTCGTCAGCGGTCCCGGGACCTGGTCCGAAACGCTCCCATCGCCACGGGAGCCATCGGGCTCGTCGTGACCAATACCGTCGGTACCGGCCTGAAACTGCAGGCCCGAATCGACCGGGACTTCCTCGGCCTGGACGATGATGAGGCGGAGGAGTGGGAGTCCGGAGTCGAACGTGAATGGTCCCTCTGGGCGGATTCCCAGGAATGCGATTGTGCCAGGACACTCACCTTTGCCGACCTGCAGAGCCTGGCCTTCCGGCAAACCCTCGAAAACGGGGACGCCTTTGCCATCATGACGCGATTCAAGAGGTCGTGGAATCCCTACCTCCTGAAGGTGCAGCTGGTGGAAGGCGACCGCGTGACGAACAAGGATCGCGCCCAGAACACGGCGACGTTGACCGGAGGGGTCAAGAAGGACGACCGCGGGGCGCCGATCGCTTACCAGGTCATGCGGCAGCACCCCGGGAGCATCACCTCGAAGGGCCGCGCCGCGTGGGAGGAGATCCCCGCATTCAACGAACGGACGGGACTGCGGAACGTGCTCCACCTGTACACGGTCCTGCGTCCTGGGCAGAGCCGCGGGGCGCCGTACCTGGCCCCGGTGATCGAGAGCCTGAAGCAGCTGGAGCGATACACCGAAGCGGAACTCATGGCGGCCGTGGTCAGCGGCATGTTCACGGTCTTCGTCAAGACCGACACCGGATCCGGGTTTCCCATCCCGTCGTTCGAGCCGACCAGCGAGACGGGCGGAACGTCGAGCGACGAGGACTACAAGCTCGGGAACGGAGCCATCGTCGGCCTGGCCCCGGGGGAAGACGTCAGCACGGCCAACCCCGGCCGGCCCAACCAGTCCTTCGATCCTTTCGTCTCCGCCATCTTGAGGCAGATCGGCATGGCCCTGGAGATCCCATACGAGGTCCTGATCCGCCACTTCTCCAGCTCCTACTCCGCGAGTCGCGCCGCCCTGCTGGAATCTTGGCGCTTTTTCCGGTGCCGCAGGTCCTGGATGCAGAGGCATTTTTGCCAACCCGTCTATGAGAACTGGCTCACCGAAGCCGTGGCTTTCGGGCGCATCCCTGCCCCTGGATTTTTCGCGGACCCGCGGATCCGGAAGGCATACTGCGGGACGATTTGGATCGGGGACGCCCCGGGTCAGATCGACCCCCTGAAGGAAGTCAATGCCAGCGAAAAGAAGATCACCCTCGGGATCTCGACCCTGGACGAGGAAACCGTGACGCTGACGGGCGGAGACTTCGAGCGCAACTATCCGCGCATCAAGAAAGAGCGCCGCCTGATGCAGGAGGCCGGGATGTGGGTCCCGGTGACGAACAACACCCCGGTTGTTCCGTCGGCTGAACCTGCGGAGAGAGAGGAGGACGACCTGTGAAGCTGCTTGATGTCCTGACTGCCCCCTGGTCCATTGTACCCGAAAAAATGCAGGAGATCCGGAGCATCTACCAGACGCACATGCGGGGCGACAAGGTCGATCTGAAAGCCATCGCCGTTGTCGTTCCGCAGCCCAAAACCTACGAGATCCGCGACGGCATCGCCATCATCTCGGTTGAGGGAGTCCTGACGAAGGGCCGGTCGTTCTTTTCATACCTCTTCGGCGGGTCATCGATGAGGGAGATCGGGGACGCATTCGAGACGGCGCTGGAAGACCCGGCAGTCGGGGCCATCGTTCTGGCCATCGATTCCCCCGGGGGAACCGTGGACGGGACCCAGGAGCTGGTCCGGCGAATCTCCGGGGGGCGCGGAAAGAAGCCCGTCGTGGCCTGGGCGGACGGCATGGTTGCCTCCGGGGCCTACTGGGCAGCGGCCGCGGCCGATAAGATCTACATCTCCGGCGACACGGTCCAGGCCGGTTCCATCGGCGTCGTGGCGACCCACATCGACGTCACCGAGCAAGACCGGCAGTACGGCGAGAAGTGGACGGAGATTACGGCGGGCCAGTACAAGCGGATCGCCTCCTCACATGCGCCCCTGTCGCCCGAGGGCCGTGCCTACCTGCAGGGCCAGGTCGATCATCTCTATACCGTGTTTGTCGAATCCGTCGCGCAACTCCGGGGCCAGACCGTCGAGCAGGTCCTCGAAGGGGCGGACGGGAGGATTTTCATAGGCCGGCAGGCCGTGGACGTCGGTCTCGTGGACGGTGTCGCCACCCTGTCCGACGTCATCAACCAACTTTCGGAGGAAATAGCAATGAACAAAGAAGAAATCAGAGCGAAGTACCCGGAGGTCGCTCAGTCCATCTTCGAGGAGGGCCGGTCTGCCGGAATCCAGGACGGGATTGAGCGCGGCAAGAAGGAGGGCCGGGACGCCGCGGTTGCGGAAGTCCAGACCCAGGAAAGGGAGAGGATCAAGGCCATTTACGCGCTGAGTTCTCCCGGGAACGAAAAAATCATCGAAGAGGCCATGTTCGACGGGTCCTGCTCCGCCGGTGACGCGGCTCAGAAGATCCTGCTCGCCGAGAAGAAGCGGCGGGAGGACATGGCGGAGGCCATCCGTTCCGGTGCCGTGCCTCCCGTTCCGGCAGCTGAGGAGCCGCCCCCCGCGGAGGAGCCGAAAGAGACTTTCGAGCAGGCGGTGGACCGGCTCGTAAAGGACGGCACGTCCCGCGGCAAGGCGATGGCGGCCGTGGCCAGGGAATTCCCCGCGCTGCACCAGGACTACCTGCGGCGCGTCAACGCGAAGTAAGCCAAAAGAAGGAGGAGACGAAACATGCCCAGCACGAAAGAAATCAAGACATTCATCGCGGGCGAGGACCTGGCGGCCTACCGGCGTGTGCGAATCATGACGGACAGCCCGGCCACGACCACCGACCCGCCCGAAGTCGTCTACGCCGACGCCGCCGAGGACTACATCGGCGTGACCGAGTACGCCGCGGCCGACGGGGATCCGGTCTCCGTGAAGCTCAACTGCTACCCCGGGACCCTGGAAATCGAGTGCACCGTGAGTTCCGCCATCGCACGGGGAACGGTCCTTTACGGGGCGGCGGACGGCAAGATCAGCGACGCTTCCAGCGGGTCGGCCCAGGGGGTCGCCATCGAGGCCGCCGACGCGAGCGGGGACGTCATCGAGGTGGCGCCCTGGGGCGTCAAGAGCACCAGCGCCGCGAACGTGACCGTCGCCGACACGAACAGCAACATGACGGGAGGCACCGTCGAGGCGGTCCTGAACGAACTGGAAGTGGCGACCAAGACGGCGCAGTACACCATCCTCCCCGACTGGATCGCCAAAGAGGACGGGACGGCCCTGACCGCCTATGCCGCCTCCCCGGCCAGCGTCGGCATCGCCCAGATCTCCAGCAAGGCGTCCGTCATTCAGTGGACGGCCAACGCCACCCCGGACGACATCGTGGCCCACTTCACGCTGCCCCAGGATTACGACGACACGAAGGATCTGATCGTCCACCTGCTCGGGTGTCCCGCGGCGGCCTCTCCGGCAAATACTCCAGTGTTCACGATCGAGGCGTATTTCGACGTGGCCGGAGCCGCGGTCGGTGCGGATACCAACTGCGGCGGCGAATCGGGCGAGTTTGCGGCCTCGACCAATCTCCAGGAGAAGACCCTGACCATCACGGCGGCGAACGCCGAGGCGGCCCCCTGCGCCTTGACCCTCGTCCTGCATCCGAAGGACGGGGAGTGCAGCGACGTGGACTTCTACCTGGCCGGGCTCTGGCTGGAGGCGACCCGGAAGAACCTGACCTCGTAAGCGCGTAACCCACAAGAAGCAAAGGAGGATATGAAATGCCCACACCGACGTCTTCAACGACCATCCAGCGGCCCGATCTCGGGGCGTTGGCGTACGAATACTACCTGGAGGCGGATCAGCGCGGTTTCATCGGACTCAAGCTGATGCCCATCTTCGAAGTGGAAAAGCAGTCTGCGGACTACCCGAAGATTCCCTTCGAGGCCCTGCTCAAGATGCCCTCCGTGACACGGGCCGCCCGCGGGAACTATCCCCGTTCGGACTGGAACTTCGAGACCGGGACCTACAAGGCCGAGGAGTACGGCTGGGAGGAGCGGGTGGACGACGTGGAAGCGGCCCTCTATGCCCGCTTCTTCGACGCGGAAACCGTGGCGAACGCCAGGGCCGTGGACATCCTGCTCCGCGCCCAGGAACAGCGGCTCGCCTCCCTGCTGTTCAACACCAGCAACATCACGGGGACCACGAATGTCGGCACGGAATGGAGTACGGTTGCGACCTGTACCCCCCTGGCCGACATCGAGACCGGAAAAGCCGCCATGAAGGCGGCCAGTGGCCTGGTGCCGAACGTCGTTGCCATGGCCGACAAGGTTTTCAAGAACGTGATCCGTTCCGCGGAAATCCTCACGGCCTTCCGCTACACGAATCCCATCGAGACCGGCAACATGGACGCGAAGCGGCGCCTGCTGGCGCAGTACTTCGGCGTCGAGGAAGTGCTGGTCGGCGGGGCGATCAAG
>JBFZER010000153.1:0-4278 GCA_041306765.1 Spirochaetota bacterium
GGGACCAGGAGGGCCCAGGGGAAGCCTTCGGCGTCCACGAAGTCGTCGTCGGGATTCCTGGAAAGGCTCAGGGGTTCCCGGCCTATGAGGTGGATGTCGTGGAAGGTGTTGTGGACGAAGAGGTAGGGGTTGTAGGGCGGTCTCGAGAGAACGGCCGAATCGGCCGATCCCGCTTCCGCCGGGAGGGGCTGGGCGACGTTTTGGGGGACTTCGAATTCCAAGGTGAACCGCGCGGTCTTGCCGACCGCGGCCGCGCTCCACAGGAACAGGGGAATCTCAGCGGGCATCCGGACCTTCCGTTCGAAGGGGAGCACCTGGCCCGTCAGGCCCACCAGCTCGCCGGAGAGGGACGCGGTCCCCTCGAAGGAATCGATCCGTATCCCGAAGGCGTGGTTGTACCCCGCCCATTTCCGGACGGCCCGGGCCTCCACGTCGATGCGCAGGACCCGGCCCTCCTCGTCCATGGTCTCGGATATGTCGTAGGACGCGAGGAAGTCGTTGTAGTCCGCGTCGCCCGCCCGGGCCCTTCCGAAGAGGTCCTCGAAGGCGATCGTGACCGTCGGCACCTTCAACACCGAACCGGAACCCGGGTCGGAGGATAGGGAGTAGGATCGGGAGGCGGAACGGGAACCGAGAGAAGCCCGCTTCATGGCCATGGAGCGGTCGATCCTGGCGAATTCGACCATATTCGCGATGACCACGGTCCTGTCCTCGAACCCTTCGGCCTGGAGTGTGAGGGTAACGGGTTCGGGGGCCGAGGGGAGGTACACCGTCGCGGCCAGGGTTCCGGCCTGGGAGGCTTTGCCCTGGAAAAGCGGGAATCCTCTCATGTCGGTCAGGGTTGCCCGGACCTCCGCGGCGCCCTCCGGCAGGGGATCCGGGAGGATCCTGCCGTCCTCGTCCACGTCGTACAGGTCCACCTCAAGCTCGATTTCAACCGGGAAGAGGGTCTCGAAGGTGAAGGTCCGGGCCGCGGCTCGGGCGGAATCGTTCACCCCGTCGGAGGGAAGGGCGGTTTCGCCGGGGGCTTCCACGAAGCTGAACGGCGCCGGACATCCCACGAGAGCCGCGAGAAAGACGGCCGGCACGATGAAGGAGGCAAGCCTTTTCATAGACACTCTCCTGCGAACGGGGTAGGAGCGGAGAACCGGAACATATCCTTATTATATCGTCAAAAAAGTGGAAAGCAAATGGAAGGTTCCCCGGGGAAGGCGCGATGGATCCGGGGGCTCCCCCTGCAACCCTTTTCCGTATACTATTGTCCAATTTCCCGGAGGCCCCTTGAGGCCCCGCATCCTTGCCAAGCCGCATCGAATCGAAGGTATACCGTGTACAAACTCCAGAAGATGACCCTCCGGGACGTCCTTATCCAGAGTTCCGCGACCTACGCGGAGCGCCCCGCCCTGGGAAACGTGGATGACAGCCTGACCATCACCTACGGGGAGCTGTCGCCCCTGGCCGCCGCCCTGGCCCTCCGGCTCCGGGCCTCGGGCCTGGTCCCGGGAGACCGGGTGGTCCTGCTCTCGGAAAACCGCCCCGAATGGGGCGTGGCCTACCTGGGCATAACGGCGGCGGGCTTTACGGTGGTGCCCATCCTCACGGATTTCCACCCGGACCAGGTGGCGTCCATCGTCGCCCATTCGGAGGCCAGGGCGGCGGTGGTCTCGGAAAAGCTGGCCCCCAAGCTGGGCCGGTTTTCCGGACACCTCGTCCCCGTGGAGAGCCTGGCGGGTCCGGAAGCCCGGAAGGCGGCCGCCGCGGCCGACCTTTCAGCCGTCTTCCCCCCCCTGGATCCGGAGGCCCTGGCCGCCATCATCTACACCTCGGGCACCACGGGCAACTCCAAGGGCGTGATGCTGAGCCACCTCAACCTGGTCTTCGACATCCTGGCCACCCGGACCATCATCCGCCTGCACCGGACGGATCGTCTTCTGTCCGTCCTCCCCCTGGCCCACACCTACGAGTGCTCCATCGGCTTCCTGGACGGGATCCTGCAGGGCTGTTCCATGTGGTACCTGGACAAGCCTCCGGTTGCCTCGGTCCTGCTTCCGGCGCTCAAGAAGATCCGGCCTTCCATCATGCTGACCGTGCCCCTGATCATCGAGAAAGTCTACCGCTCCAGCGTCCTGCCGACCCTGGAAAAAATGACGGTCTACAGGCACGCGGCCCTCCGCCCCCTCCTGCACCGCCTGGCGGGAATCAAGCTGAAGAAGACCTTCGGGGGAAAGCTCCGCTTCTTCGGCATCGGCGGTGCGGCGGTGGCGGCGGACGTGGAGAAGTTCCTGCTGGAAGCCCGGTTCCCCTACGCCATCGGCTACGGCCTCACGGAAACCGCCCCCCTCATCGCAGGCTGCGGCCCCTTCCGAACCCATTACCGGTCCTGCGGCCCCGCCCTGGAGGGCGTTGAACTGCGGATCGCGGACCCCAAGCCGGACACCGGGGAGGGGGAGATCCAGGCCCGGGGGCCGAACGTGATGAAGGGCTACTACAAGGACCCCGAGCGCACCGCCGAGGTCTTCACCCCCGACGGATGGTTCCGGACCGGGGACCTGGGGGTTTTCGACGACAAGAAGCGGCTCTTCATCCGGGGCCGGCTGAAGACCATGATCCTGGGCGCCTCGGGAGAGAACATCTACCCCGAGGAGATCGAGGCCCTGATCAACCGTTCCGCCTACGTGGCGGAATCCCTGGTCATCGGGGACGGCAAGGGGCTTACCGCCCTGATCCATCTCAAGCCCGAAGTGATCGAGAACCTCAAGGCCGCCGCCCAGGACCGGATCGAGGACGCGGAGCGCTCCGTGGAGGACCTGCTGGAGAAGATCCGGAAGGAAGTCAACGCGGGCCTTGCGGCCTTCAACCGGATCTCCAAGGTGGCCTTCCACCACGAACCCTTCGAGAAGACCCCGACCCAGAAGATCAAGCGATTCCTCTACCCCAAGAAGCGGGTGGAGTGAGAATCCCTGGACGACGACTCGGCGAGCATTTCCAGGAAGATCGGCCGTCCGGCTGCCGGACGGCCGATCTTTTCGTATTTTTATACATCATAATGAATAAATACAATCCCTTGACCGGGCCTGCGTTCCGATGCTATACCCGGGGTGGGCTTCGGCCCCGCGCCGGCCCGCCGGCCCCAACCCGAACGAGGAGGATCCCATGCCCGTCAACCTGAGAGGAAGAAGCTTCCTTACCCTCAAAGACTTCAGCCCCGAGGAGATCCGGTATCTCCTGGACCTTTCCCGCGACCTCAAGGCCAAGAAGCGCGCCGGGGTGAAGGGCGATCTGCTGTACCGCAAGAACATAGTCCTGATCTTCGACAAGGCCTCCACCCGCACCCGCTGCGCCTTCGAGACGGCCTGTTGGGACGAAGGCGGGAACGCCACCTTCCTCACGAATTCCCAGATGGGCAAGAAGGAGAGCGTGGAGGACACCGCCAAGGTCCTGGGGCGCATGTATGACGGCATACAGTACCGGGGCTTCTCCCAGAAGCTGGTGGAAGACCTGGCGAAGTTCTCCGGAGTCCCCGTCTGGAACGGCCTGACCGACGACGATCACCCCACCCAGATCCTGGCGGACCTGATGACCATCGAGGAGCATGTGGCCAAGCCCCTCAATAAGGTGAAGCTGGTCTACTGCGGGGACGCCCGGAACAACATGGGCAACGCCCTTATGATCGGGTCCGCCAAGATGGGCATGCATTTCACGGCCCTGGCGCCCAAGGAACTCTGGCCCAACGAAGTTCTGACCGGAGAGATGCGGAAGATCGCGGCCGGGACCGGCGGGAAGATCGAGTTCTTCGACATCGAACGGGCCGACGAGGCCCTGAAAGGCGCCGACGCCCTCTACACCGACGTCTGGGTTTCCATGGGCGAGGAAGCCAAGTTCGCCGAGCGCATCGCCCAGCTTCAGAAATACCGGGTGACCATGGACTTCGTCCGCAAGACCGGCAACCCGGACTGCATTTTCCTGCACTGCCTGCCGGCCTTCCACGACCTGGAGACCCAGGTGGGCCGGGACGTCCAGAAGGAACACGGCCTTTCGGAGATGGAGGTCTCCGACGAGGTTTACCGCAGCAGGCATTCGGTGGTCTTCGACGAGGCCGAAAATCGATTGCATACCATTAAAGCGGTGATGGTGGCCACGATCGGGGATCTTTGATTAGCAGCCCGATCCGGCGCCCAGCGGCGCCGGACCGGAAAAAGCTGGACACCCGGCCGGAGCGGGGGTATTGTTTGCCCGCGACGGGATTCCGAAACGGGAGGTGACCGGGGTGGGCATTCC
>JBFZER010000154.1:0-6729 GCA_041306765.1 Spirochaetota bacterium
AAGGAAGGGGCGGGGGACTACTACATCCTGCCGCTCCGCACCGGCAAGGAACAGGTCATCGAGCCCTACGAGTACACCGTCGGGAACCGGACCCTGCTTCTCACCTCTCTGATGGTGCCGATCAAGGACAAGGCGGGGAAACCCGTCGGCGTGGTAGGGATCGACATCGCCCTGGATGAGCTGAAGACCCGGTTTTCGAATATACGGTACGGAAGGACTGGCTTCGGAAGGTTCGTTTCCGCGTCCGGCATCGTGATCGCCCACGTCGACCCCAAGCAGGTGGGGAAGGTCTGGGGAGAGGTGAAGAGCAAGGAAGATGTCGAGATCAACGCGCGCCTAGCCAAAGGGGAGTCGTTCACCGAAATCACATATTCCGAATCCCTCGGTAGGGACGTCACGAAGAGCTTTGCTCCCATTTTCATCGGGAACGCCGAGTCTCCGTGGGTGTTCTCCATGGTGGTCCCGACCGAGGAACTCTTCGAGGGGTCGTACCGCTTGCTGACCCTGATCCTGGCCATCTCCGGGATCGGCGTGGCGATCCTGGTGGCGGTCTTCCTCTACCTCTCCCTGTCGATCACGCGGCCCCTGGCCGCGGCCGTGGCCATCGCGGACCGGGTGGCCCGCTCCGACCTGTCGGAAGCGCCGAGCGAAATCTTCCTCCGCCGCAGGGACGAGATCGGGGACCTGGCCCGGTCGGTGGATCGGATGATCGGCGGTCTGCGGGGCATCGTCTCCGCCATCCTGGACGCGAGCCGGAGCATTTCCCAGGGTGCGGAGCAGATGAGCCAGACCGCCCAGTCCCTCTCCCAGGGCGCGACCGAGCAGGCAGCCGGCGCGGAGGAAGTCTCGTCCTCGGTGGAGGAGATGGGCTCCTCCATCAAGCAGAACTCCGACAACGCCGCCGCGACCGACGCCACGGCCCGCAAGGCCGCCGAGGCAGGCGCCCAGGGCGGCGAGGCGGTGGCCCGGACGGTCCAGGCCATGAAGGACATCGCGGGGCGGATCGGCATCATCGAGGAGATCGCCCGGCAGACCAACCTGCTGGCGCTGAACGCCGCAATCGAGGCCGCCCGGGCCGGGGAAGCCGGCAAGGGCTTTGCCGTTGTGGCCGGGGAGGTCCGCAAGCTGGCGGAGCGCAGCCAGACCGCCGCCGGGGAGATCTCGGCCCTGTCCAAGACGTCCATCGAGGTTGCGGACCGGGCCGGATCCCTGCTGGGAACCATAGTCCCGGACATCCGCAGGACCGCGGAACTCGTCCAGGAGATCAGCGCCTCCAGCAAGGAACAGGCTTCGGGGGTCGACCAGATCTCCCGGGCCGTAGTACAGCTGGATCAGGTCATCCAGCAGAACGCCAGCGCCAGCGAGGAGATGGCCAGCATGGCCGAGGAGTTGTCCGGCCAGGCGACCCAGCTCAAGGAGACGATGGCGGTGTTCCGGCTGTCATCCGGTTTCGATGAAGAAGAGGAGGAGGCGCGGGCCGCCCTGCCCGAACCGGAGAATTGAATGGGGGTCCGCGATCATGGGCGCCTGCACCAAACCCATGAAACCCTCCCGGAGCAGCCTCGACGAGACGGCCCCGACTCGGACAGGATGCCGGAGCCGGGGCCTCGAAGGTGCAGCCCCCCCCATACCGACGGATGGGTCCGGCGACCGGCGGATCGGGCCGAGGGTGCTTGGCAGGGTGATCGAGAATGCGCCCCCGCCCGTGTACGCAGCCTGTCAGTCTTCCGGGGATTCGCGTTCGGCGGGACCGCTTTCCATCCAGTATTCCCCGGAGAATACGTAGACCGGCCTCGCCGCCGCGTACAGTCCGTCGTCCGCGTCGCCGTTGACGAAGACCGCATCGCCGCCCAGACGCACCGCCGCCTCGCGGTCCGCCAGCCCGTAGGCTCCGGCGGCGGCCAGCGCCGCGCCCGCCGCGGCGCAGGCGTCCCGTAGCCGTCCGCCCGCTGCGAGGTTGTTCCGTGAGAGGACTCGCACCGCCAGCGGCGTGATGCGCGGCCGGCCCGGCTCTATATCCGCCGCGGGAGCTTCTGCCTTGCCGAAGGGAGCGAGGGCTTCCCGAAGGCTTCCCTCGGCGACGACGACCGCGAAGGATTGGCCGGCCAGTCGGACGGGCAGGATGGAGAGGGCTTTGCCCGCCACGTCGAGCTCTGCGGCCGCGAGGCCGGCATCGCCTTCCCGCACGGGGGCGCCGGAAGGGAAGAGGGCGGGACCCAGGTCCAGGGCGAACCGGGTGGAATCGATGACATCCACCCGTGCGGGGCCTTCCGGGGTCCGCAGATCGATGGAGGCCCGCCCGCCCCGGCCGGAGTCGAAGAGGTAGCGGGCGGCGCACAGGGCGGCGCAGGGCGGCAGAGGCACCCCTCGGCCGGAGGGGTCGAAACACTCCGCCCAGACGTCCTGCTCCGGGCGGGAAAGGGCCACAAGCCCGAAGCCGCCGACTCCCCGCCGCCTGCGGCACAGGGCGCGGGAAAGGGCCCCGAAATCGGGGACGGGACCGGCGGCCTCGTCCATGCGGTCCAGGAGCAGCCAGTCGATTCCGCATACCTGCAGCTTGTAGAACCGGACATCCATGGGACGACTCTACCCGCTTTGCCGGGCTTGCGAAAGGGGCCGGCGGCAATTACAGTGACCCAATGCCGCACGCACCCTGGGAAGCCGCCTGCGCCGCCGCGCGAAGCCTCTGCGGGATCGACGAGGCGGGCCGCGGACCCCTCGCCGGTCCGGTCTGCGCGGCCGCGGTCATCCTGTCCCCGGATTTCCCCGTGGGAATACTCGCGGACTCCAAGGTCCTGTCGGCTGCCCGGCGGGAAAAGGCCGCGGAGGTGATCCGGGAACGGTCCCGGGCCTGGGCCCTCGGGTGGGCGAGTCCCCGGGAAATCGACGGGATGAATATCCTGGCCGCAACCCTCGTCGCCATGGCCCGGGCGTATGGGGCGTTGGGGATTCGGGCGGACCTCGTGCTGGTGGACGGGAACCGGATCCCGGACCTTCCGTCCCCCTGCATCGCCGTGGTCCGGGGTGACAGCCTGGTGCCGGCCGTCATGGCCGCCTCCATCCTGGCCAAGACGGCCCGGGACCGAGTCATGGACCGGTACGACTGGTTGTATCCCGAATACGGCTACGGCCGGCACAGGGGCTACCCGACCCAGGAGCACCGGGAACTGTGCGTCCGGTTCGGCCCGTCCCCCATACAGAGGATGACGTTCCGGGTGAGAAGCGAAGGACCCGGAGCGCCGATGCGGCATCCGGGTCCCCTCAGCGATCAGCGACCGGTATGACTAGGGCGTGCCCATGCGGCCCAGGATCTCGTCCACCCGCGAGGCGTAGCGGTCCGGCGCGGCGGCCTTGGCCTTGGCCAGGAACGCCTTCGCGTCCTCCAGGCGGTTGACGGCGTAGGCGTTGAGACCCAGGGCGAAATTCGTGGTGGCAGGGTCGCAGCCCAGCTGGAGGGCGGTCTTGTAGTAATAATCCGCCATGTCGTAGTCGTTTCCGGCATAGGAAATCAGCCCGAGGTAGTAGTAGGGGATGTAGTTCCCCTCGTTCTTGGCCAGGGCTTCCGCGAAGGCGGCCTCGGACTCCTCCAGGTTCTTCTCGCCGTAGAGCCGGACACCTTCCTCGACCAGCTCCGCGAAGGTCTTCCGGGAGCCCAGCCAGGCCAGGAAATCCTCCCGGGCCGCCGTGCCGTCGTGCCAGCGGCGGAAGAGCTCGGAGACCGCACGCTGGTTCTCCTCCAGGCTCGCCGCCGGATCCAGCAGGGCAAGGGAGTCCCAGAGGAACCGGGCGTAGCGGGGCTCCTGTCCGTCCAGCAGGAAGCTGACGAAGGCCCAGGATTGGGGGTAGAAGACGTCCCGGGCGCTTTCGGACCGCTCCGGTCCGGCGGTAAGGAGGGCTTCGATCCCAAGGAGCTTGCCGGAGTTCTGCAGGGCCTTCAGGGTCTCCAGCCAGGCCGTGTTCTCCTGGAACACGACGGCTCCGGCGGTCTTGTCCCAGGCGGCGCGTTCGTAGTAGACGGCGAATCCCTCACGGATCCAGAGCGGGGGATTGGGGATGAAGGCCTTGAGGTACTGGACGTAGGCCTGGTGGGCCAGGGAGGCGGAAAAATCCGGGTCTTCCTTCTCGAAGACCAGGAGTTCCGACCTCTCCGGAGTGGGATAGTGAAGGTATACGAAATCGGACTTCGTCTCGCCCACGATCTGGGTCAGGTGGGCATCGAATCCCGCCTTGTCCCGGAATACCCGCACGGTAAGACGGCCGGCAAGTTTTTCCGAGTCGAAGCGCATGTCCTCTTCGAAGAGGGTGAACAGGCCTTCCAGGATCTTTGCGAGCTCTTCCGCCCGGGCCTGTCCGGTTTCCGCCCAGACCGAGTAATGGTCGGATCGAGCCTGGGCGAAGTTGGTTCCCTGTGCGGGAAGGGCCGAGGCCAGTACGAATGCCGCGGCAGCCGCGGCTATCAGCCTTTTCATGATTCCTCCCGGATGATTCATGAGTGTAATCCTAGAACCGGCAAGGCGGTTTGTCAAACCTCCCCCGGCTCCTGCCCGGTGCCGAACCGCTCCACGACGATGTTCACCTCCTCTATGAGGATGCCCGTGAAGCGCTCGATATTGTCGATCACGTACTGCTGGAGGTGGTGGATGTTGCCGGAGAGCTGGGTCCCGTAGGGGACCTCGATGGCCAGGGTCAGCCGGTAGCCCTGGGAGTCGGAACCCACGGTGATCTTTTTTATCCGGACCTCCGCGTTGAATTCGCTCACGCAGTGGAGCACCATCTGGGACAGGGCGGCTTCCGAGATGGCCACCCGGCCCCGCTTGGAGAACTCGGGACGGACCACGGACTTCTCGTAGACCTTGGGGGCGGAGATGGCCCCGGCCCCCAGGTTCTTCTGGAGGAAGACACGGATGGAGTCGTAAAAAATGCGGGGGTAGCTGCGCTTGATCTCGATGGCGGGCACGGGGATCACATGCTTGCCCTCCACCCTCCGGGTCCGGATGGCCTTCTCGATCTCCTCGGTGCTGGCGATGTCCTCGATCTTGATGACCTTGGAAGGGTGGGGAAGCTGGAGCCGCTCCGTTATCTTTTCCGTCATCTTCTGGGAGGTGCCGATCACCAGGATCTTCTTGAAACGGGCCTTGGCGATCGCCTTGGCCACCTGGTCCCGGTGGGCCTTGTCGTGGAAGAGGGCCGTCTTCACGGCGGTCATGTACAGCTGTTCCCGCTTGGCGCTCTTGCCCGCGGCGATGGTGTCGCCCTTGATGAGGAGGCCGTCGTCGATGATGACGTCGATGCCGTACTTCTGGGCCACCAGTTTGGCGCGGAAGCTCTTGCCGGTGCCGCTCTCCCCCACCAGGGCGAAGACGCGTACCCCGCGGGCGAGCCAGAAGAGGTCGGTGATGAATCGGAACATCGTCCCGAATACTACCCCGGGGCCGCCTTGGCAGGCAAGCCGGCGGCAGGAGTCAGGAGTCAGGAGTCCGAAGTCAGGTGTCAGGTGTCAGGGATGAACCAGACAGCCGTGGACTCGGGCCAATCATCCGTCGAGGGGCCCTGTTTTCTGATTCCTGTGTCCTGAATCCTCTCAACCCGCGGCGCGGCCTTCCGATACTGGAAGAGAAGGAGCGCCCAATGACGACGAAAATTCCCGCGCTGATCCGATCCGTCCTCGACGAGGCCGCCGCGCTAGAAAAGTACCTGGAAGAGCGCAAGGTCCTGGCCGACGCGATACGCCGCAGGGATTGGTCCGCCCTTCAGGACGCCCTCTTACGGATCGAAGGCATCGCCCTCCTGGCGGAGGCGACCGAACGCAACCGCTCCGCCCTGTGGGACGAGATACTTACCGGAAACGGCCTGCCCGCGGATTCTTCCGTGTATCGGCTTGCCCTGGGGGTGCCGGAGCCGGAGCGCGGCATGCTCTCGGACGCGTACCGCCGGCTCAAGGTGGCGGCCCTGCGCGCCCGGGTCGAGAACGAGGCCCTGGGAGAGTACGTCGGCGAGACTGCGGGCACGATACGGTCCGTGGTGGAGGAGCTCTTTCCGGACCAGAAGGGCAGGATCTACGGCCGCTCGGGTCACGCCGTGGCTGCAGGCGCCCGGCCCATAGTCCTGGACACGGCGCTGTAGGCGGGGGGACGGAATGCAATCCACGTTCGCGGGCATAGAGATAGGGAAGCGGGGCCTCGTGTCCCACCAGCAGGGCCTGGTGACCACGGGCCACAACCTGACGAACGCCTCCACCGAGGGGTACTCCCGCCAGCGGGTGCACCTGGGTACCGTGGAGCCCATCTACGCCCCCCAGTTGAACCGGGAGGAAACCCCCGGCCAGATCGGCCAGGGCGTCCAGGTCTCCCGGATCGAGCGGGTGAAGGACGAGCTCCTGGAAGGCCGCATCGTCGCCCAGCAGGGCGGCCTGGGCTACTGGGAGACCCGGGACAAGTACGTGCGCCTCCTGGAGCAGGTCTACGACGAGCCCACGGACGTATCCATCCGCTCCCGGATGGACATGTTCTGGGACGCCTGGCAGGAGCTTTCCCTGCATCCCGGGGAGCTTCCCGCCCGCAGGGCCGTGGTGGAGCGGGGGCGCACCCTGATCGATTCGATCCATGAGCGGTATCAGCGCCTTTCCGGAATCCGGGAGATGGCGGACCAGGACATAGGGATCGTGCTGAAGCAGGTCAACGACCTGTCCCGCCAGATCGCGGTCTTGAACGTGGAGATCGTGAAGGTGAA
>JBFZER010000155.1:0-4791 GCA_041306765.1 Spirochaetota bacterium
AGTACGATTCCGCCGGGAGGCTCGTCCTCCGGGTAACCTTCGACCCCGCGGGCGCCGTCGGACAACGGGAGCGCTATGTCTATACGGGCGGTGCACTGACGGAGGAGCGGGTGGAGCGCGGAGACGGCCGGTTGGAACGCCGCACGGTCTACGAGCCGGGGCCCGAGGGCGCGCCTCTCAAAGCCACCCTGTACGACGGGGCGGGGCGGGTGCGGGACGTCCGGGTCTACGAGCACGCCTTCCGCACGGAAGAGCGGACCGTAGTCTACTACGAATGATCCGGAGGAAGGGTATGAAACGAATCCTGAGATCCCTGGCCGTCCTGGCCCTGTCCGGCCTCGTCGTCTCGGCGGCGGCGGCGGACGAAATGACCTTCATCTACCGCAGGATCTACGCCCAGGCCGAGACCCTCCGACAGAAAGAATCCGCGACCCGGGCGATCGTCTCCCAGAAGGACCCGGGGAACGCCTCCGTCCTGGAGTACATTCTCGAGGACCTGCTCAAGACGGGCCCCGAGGTGGCCAAGGGCTCGCCGGACCGGCAGATCTGGAACGGCCTGGTGCGCACGACCGTCGACGCCCTGGGAGAACTGCGCTACGTGGAAGCCGCCCCCTTCGCCTGGAACGCCTATGTCCAGGCCGATGATCCCCTGACGCGCGCGGAAGCCCTGATGGCCCTGGGCAACATGCGGGCCCAGGAATACGCCGAGCGCGTATCCCTGGTCTTGCGGAACCTCAACTTCGAGCCGGTCCAGGACCAGGAAGCAGGTTCGAAGGTGGCCTTCGGGGCGATCCTGGCCCTGGAAAAACTTCGGGATCCCCTGGGCTTCGGGCCGGTCTTCTACGCCTCCGAAGGCTGGTACACCCGGCGCGTCCGGGACCAGGCCCTCCGCAGCCTGCCGCTTATAGCGGAAGACCCCACAGACCCCGTCCGGCAGCTCCTGGCCGAGGAATCCCTGGACCGGAAACTTAAAGCTTTCGACCTCCACGCGGCATCGAAAGCCCCGGAGGAGCGGAAGATCGAGATCTCCCGGCTGGCCCTCCAGCGGGGAATCGAGATCAAGCCCCGGGACCGGGCGGAGGGTACCAAGCTCCGGGACCTCCGGACCCGGGCCCTGCGCGGTCTTGTCACCCTCAAGGCCGGCGGAGGATCCTCGACGGTCTGGATTCGGGAGTCCTTCAAGCTCGGCGAGACGGACGAGCGGCTCCTGGCCCTCCAGGCTCTAGGGACGGACGCCTCCGACGCCTCCGCCCAGGCCTTGGCGGAAATACTGGCGGAACTGGACGCCCAGCAGAGGGCGGGCATTTCCGACGAAGTGCGGAATCGCATCGCCGCCGCGGCCATCCAGTACGCGGGGGCCACCAGGAACCGCCTCGTCCGCCCTGCCCTCACCGCGGTGTCCCTGAACGACAAGTGGTCCAACTCCCTCATCCGGGCTGCCCAGGACGCCCTGAAGGCCCTGCCATGATGTACGACCCGATGATGACCTACGCGGCCCGGCGCGCCCGGGTCGCCGCCTGGCTGACGGAGAAGGGCGTCGCCGCCGCGCTCTTCGAGGATCGGGAAGGCCGCAGGGATCCCACGGTGCGGTACCTCTCCGGCCAGCCCGGGGACTCCCTGCTCCTGGTCACCGCCGCAGGCCGGGGGATCCTGGTGTCCTGGGACGTGAACATGGCCGGGAAGATGGCCCGGGTCGACGAGATCCTGGCCTACGGGGACTTCGAACGGAAGCCCGTCCGGGCAGTCCTGGGGGTCCTGGCCCGGGAAGGCATCGGCGCCGGCGCCCAGGTGGAGCTTCCCTCGACCCTGGCCTATCCCGAATACATCCGCTACGCCGAGGAGGGCGGAGATTACGACTTCCACTGCCGGGAGGACGGCGCCTCCGAGTTCGCCCAGGGGCTGCGGGCCGTCAAGGACGAGTCCGAGCTGGCTATCTACGGCCGGGCGGCGGCGATCACCGACCAACTGATAGACGCCCTGGAATCCGGCGTCCGGAAGGGGACGATCTCAACCGAGGCCGACGCGGCCCTCTTCCTGGAACGCGAGAGCCGCGCCCGGGGCTGCGAGGGCATGGGCTTCGAGACGATCGCCGCGGGACCCGCCCGCTCCTTCGGAATCCACGCCTTCCCGGCGTACACAGCCGGTGCCTTCGGGACCGAGGGGCTCTCCATCCTGGATTTCGGGGTATCCCTGGACGGCTACACCACGGACGTCACCATGACCTTCCTCCGGGGAAAGCCGACGCCCCGGCAGGACCGGATGATCTCCCTGGTCGAGGAGGCCTACGAGGAGGCGGCGGGCATGCTGCGCCCCGGGGTCCCCAGCGCCGAGGTGGCCCGGCGGGTGGACGGGATCTTCGCGGCCGCGGGTTTCAAGATGCCCCACGCCCTGGGGCACGGCATCGGGCTGGAGGCCCACGAGGCCCCGGCCCTGCGCAACCGGGACGACAACTCCTGGGTATTCGCCCCGGGACACGTTGTCACCCTGGAACCCGGGCTCTACGACCCGGAGGCCGGGGGGGTGCGCCTGGAGAACGACTTCCTGATCGGCCCCGCGGGGGCGGAAGCCCTGACCCGTTCCCGGATCGTCCGGCTGTAAGGCGGTGGGTGCGGTGACCGCCGGGGACGGCGGAGACGGCAGGTGGACGGAAGGCCGATCGGCGCGGCGATGGGCGGGTCATCCCCGCATCACGACCGCGGAGCCCATCCTCGCGGTCCACCGCGCCCTCTTCATCCAACGCCCCCTGCTCTCCCTGGCAGGGGCTTCGGGAATCTACGCCATCATCGTCCTGGCCTTCGGGCCGCGCCTGGAGATCTCGAGCAACTACTTCGTCCTCCTGCCCGTCCTGGCGGCGGCCCTGGGCTACGGCCTGGCCGGGGGCATCCTCGCGGGAGCCCTGGGCCTTCCGGCCAACCTGGCCCTCTTCGCGATCCTGGGCCGGCCCGAGTTCTCCCCGGCCAGCAAACCGATCGCGGCACTCTCGGGCCTCCTGGTGGGGGGCGCCTCGGGCTACCTGGCCGAGTACTTCCGTCAGCTCCAGTCCGAGATCGCCCGCCGGATGAGAACCGAGGAATCCCTGCGCGCCGCCCTGGAGGACAAGCAGGTCCTGCTTCTGGAGCTCCATCACCGGGTGAAGAACAACCTCAACGTGATCAAGAGCCTGATACAGCTCCAGAAGAACCGCACCGATGACCCGGGCTTCCGGGAGGCTTCGGACCGGCTCCTGGCCCGGGTCTTCGCCATATCCCGTGCCCACGATCGCATGTTCGGGGAGGGCGAGGCGCCGGAGATCGCCCCGGAGGAGTACCTCCCGGACATCCTGGCGGTCTATGACGCGGAGGCGGGGACCGGTCCCCGGATCGAGGCGGTAATCCCCCCGGGCGGCCCCAGCCTGCCCGTCGAAGCCGCGGTTCCCCTGGGCCTCATCCTGAACGAGGCGGTGTCCAACGCCTGGAAGCACGGCCGGAGTTCGGAAGGCGGCGGGGTCATCCGGGTATCCTTCGCCCCGGCCGGCGACTCGTGGATCCTGGAGGTCCGGGACGAGGGGCCCGGCTTCGATCCCGGGGAACCGCCCCGGGCGGGACGGCCGGGCGGGCTGGGGATCAAGGTGATCCGGAGCCTGGCCGCACGTCTCGGCGGGGATGTTTCATGGTCCCGATCGGGGGGAACCTCGTTCCGGCTGGAATTTCCCTCCCCCGGAACGGCAGCGGAGGTCGATCCCGGACCCCAGGTTGCCGGTGCCCGGCCCGGGCAGATATAATCCCGAGAGCACGCCGGCATCCCCCGCGGGGCACCGGGCCGGAAAGGGTATCCAATGGCCGCCGTATACATCATGGAGAACGACGACGAGAACCGCCGGCTTGAACGGAAGACCGATGTCCGGGCCGTCCAGGAACTGGCCCGGAGGGCGGGCCTGGAGCCCGGCATGCGGGTTCTGGACGCGGTCTGCGGCCCGGGGCTCACCACAGCCGCCCTGGCGGAAGCCGTAGGACCGGAGGGATCCGCCGTCGGCTTCGACATTTCCGAAGCGCGCATCTCCCACGCCCGGGCGGAGTACGGGAAAGGCCGGACCGAATTCCTGGTCCACGACATCCTCGCGCCCCTCGAGGGGCTGGGAACCTTCGACTTCGCCTGGATGCGTTTCGCCCTGGAATACCACCGGACGGAGAGCTTTGACATCGTCCGCAATGTCGCTTCGTCCCTTCGAGAGGGCGGAATCCTGTGCCTGGTGGACCTGGATTACAACTGCCTGAGCCATTACGGCATGCCCGAACGCCTCGAAAAAGCCATCCGGCATGTCGTCGACACCCTGGAGGCCCGGGACGACTTCGACCCCTACGCGGGCCGAAAACTCTACTCCCACCTCTACCGGATGGATTTCCGGGACATCCGGGTGGAGGCCGGAGCCCACCACCTGATCTACGGCCCCCTGCGGGAGGTGGACGAGTACAACTGGGTGAAGAAGATGGAGGTTCTGGGCGGCCGGATGGCCGGCGATCTGCCGGGCTACTCAGGCTTGGAGGAGTTCCGGGAGGATTTCCTGACCTTCTTCAGGGATCCCGGCCGGTTCACCTACACCCCCGTCTTGGCGGCCTGGGGCCGGAAACCCCCAATAGTGTTACGAAGCTTGTGAAGGAGCAAGCGGGAAGGAAGGAGTGAGCGGTATAGGGACGGGAGGCAGCAAGCCCCCCGGGAGGTACCTATGCTCTCGTTCCCTTTCTGCCCCAATCCCTTATGTGAACTGCATTTAACCGAACCTCCTTCCGATTGGTTCATCCCCTTCGGTTTCTA
>JBFZER010000156.1:0-4751 GCA_041306765.1 Spirochaetota bacterium
AGCCCGGAAGGCCGCCGACAGCCTGGCCTCGGAAGGAATCGACGCCGCGGTCCTGGACGTCTTCACCCTGGCCCCCCTGGACCGCGCCCAGGTCCTGGACCTGGCCCGGAAGACGGGCCGGGTGGTGACCTGCGAGAACCATCGAGTGACCGGGGGCCTCGGGTCGGCGGTCGCGGAGATCCTGGCGGAGGAAGGCGTCCCGGCCCGTCTAGCCCGGATCGGGGCGGGGGCCGACGAGTTCGGCGAGGTCGGAACCCAGGACTGGCTGGCGGAGCGCTTCCGCCTGACTGCGCCGCACATCGCGGCCGCGGCGCGCAGACTCGTGAAGGGAGAGTAGTATGGAGAAGAAGATACGGCTTGCCATAGCCTCGGACCTCTCGGGATTCCCCCTGGCCCGGGAGATCGTGAAGCACCTTTCGGAAAACCACCCCGAGATCGAGGTGATCGACTTCGGCATCCCCTCCGCGGACCAGCCCCAGCCCTACTTCGTCCAGGCCCCCAAGGTGGCCCGGGCGGTGCAGAAAGGGGAGGCGGACAAGGGCGTCCTGGTCTGCGGCACCGGCCAGGGCATGGCCATCGTGGCCAACAAGCACCGGGGCGTGTACGCCTGCGTGGTGGACGACCTCTTCTCCGGGGAACGGTCCAAGATCGTGAACAACGCCAACGTGATCACCCTGGGCGGCTGGATCACGGCTCCCTTCCTGGGCTGCCAGATCGTGGACGCCTGGCTGGCCATGTCCTTCACCCAGAAGATGGAGTTCAAGAAGGACTTCCTGACCAACGCCTTCAACCAGGTCGTGGCCCTTGAGGCGGAGAACTTCAAGTGAGCGCCCGGTACGAGGTTCCCGACACCGAGGACGGCCGGGCGATCGCGGCCCTGGTGGCCCGGGCCCGGGCGGCCCAGGCCGTGGCAGCGACCTGGGACCAGGCCCGGACCGACGAGGTCTGCCTGGCCGTGGGCTGGTCTGTGTACAAGGACGAGAACATCGCCCGCCTGGCCCGGGCCGCGGTGGACGAGACCGGGATGGGGGTCTACGAGGACAAGATCACCAAGCACAAGAACAAGGTCATGGGGGTCCTTAGGGACATCCGGACCGCCCGGTCCGCGGGGCTCATCGAGCGGGACGAGGCCAAGGGCATCCTCAAGTTCGCCAAGCCCGTCGGGGTCGTCGGGGCCCTGGCCCCGGTGACCAACCCCACCGCCACCCCCTCCTCCAACGGCCTTTCCATCCTGAAGGGCCGGAACGCCGTGATCTTCGCCCCCCACCCCAAGGCCAAGGGGGCCTCCAAGCTGGCCTGCGACTTCATGCGGGAAGCCCTGCGGAAGGTCGGGGCCCCGGAGGACCTGGTCCAGTGCGTGGAGGAGCCCTCGATCGAGAAGACCGGGGAGCTCATGCGGCAGGTGGACCTTGTGGTGGCCACGGGCGGAGGTCCCATGGTCAAGGCGGCCTATTCCTCCGGAACCCCCGCCTACGGGGTTGGGCCCGGGAACGCGGTCCAGCTCCTTGCCGAGGACGCGGACCCCGAGGACGCGGCGGCCAAGATCGCAGTGAGCAAGGCCTTCGACAACGCCACAAGCTGCTCCAGCGAAAACTCCGTGGTGGCCTGCGATGCGGTGTACGGCCGCTTCGTCGCAGCCATGAAGGCCAAGGGCGCCCATCTCTGCTCCCCCGCGGAAAAGGAGAAGCTCCGCTCCTGGCTCTGGCCGGTCGGCCCGGACGGGAGGGAAGCCCTGAATCCCAAGGTCATCGCCCGCTCCGCCGAGGCCGTCGCCGCCGGAGCCGGGATCCCCGTGTCCCCGGGCACCAAGGTCCTGATGGTGGAGGCCGAGCTTCCCCGGCCGGGCGGCCCGCCCCCGGAGAAGTGGGCCCAGGAGAAGATCTCCCCGGTCCTGACCCTCTGGAAGTGCCCGGACTTCCGCTCCGGCCTTTCCGCGGTGGTCCTGATCACGGACGCCTGCGGCACCGGCCACTCCTCGGGGATCTTCACCTCCCGGGAGGACTACATCCTGGCCATGGGCGAGACCCTGCGGTCCAGCCGGATCATGGTGCGCCAGGGCATGGCCTCCGGGAACGGGGGCACCTTCGCCAACGGGATGCCCTCCACGGTCACCCTGGGCTGCGGAACCTGGGGGGGGAACATCACCACCGAGAACATCCACTGGAAGCACTTCGTGAACGTGACCTGGCTGGCCCTCCCCCTGGCGCCGAACCGCCCCTCGGACGAGGAGATCTTCGGCACCCTCTGGGCCAAGTACGGCAAGTGAGGCGGACATGAAACTCCACGAGCACGAGGCCAAGGAAGTCTTCGCGGCGGAGGGCATCCCCGTCCCGCGATCCGTCCTGGCGACGGACCCGGAGGGGGCCGCCCGGGCCGCCCGGGACCTGGGCTTCCCCTGCGTCCTCAAATCCCAGGTCCTGCGGGGCGGGCGGGGCAAGGCGGGGCTCATCAAGCTGGTCCGGTCCGAGTCCGAGGCCCGGGAAACCGCGGCCGCCCTCTTCGGGAGTCCCCACGGGGTCCGGAAGATCCTGGCGGAGGAGGCGGTGGCCATCGACCGGGAGCTCTACCTTTCGATCACCGTGGATCCCGCGGCCTCGGAGGCCGTGGTCCTGGCCTGCTCCGAGGGGGGCGTGGAGATCGAGGACCTTGCCGCCCGGTCCCCGGAGAAGATCGTCCGGGAGCGGGTGCCCCTGGCGGAGGGCCTTTCCCCCTACCGGGCCCGGAACGTGGCCTACGCCCTGGGCCTCTCCGGGGACGCGGCCAAAAAGACCGCGGGAATCCTGGAGGCCCTCTGGCGGGTCTTCCGGAAGAACGACGCGGAGCTGGCGGAGATCAACCCCCTGTTCCTGACCAAGGACGGCGGGGTGGTCGCCGGGGACGGGAAGCTCGCGATCGACGACAACTCCCTCTTCCGCCACCCCGGCCGGGAGCCCGGACGGGACTACTACGATTCCGACGCCGCCTTCGAGGCCGCCGCGGAGGGCATCCCCTACCTCCAGTTCGACGGGGACATCTCCCTCATGTGCGCCGGCGCGGGGCTCACCACCGTGGTCTACGACCTGATCGTGGACGAGGGGGGCTCGGTGGCCAACTATCTGGAGTTCGGCGGGCCGAACTACAAGAAGGCCGTGCGGGCCATGGAACTGTGCCTGAAGAACGAACCCAAGGTCATCCTGATCGTCACCTTCGGGACCATAGCCCGGGCGGACGTCATGGCCGAGGGGATCGCGGACGCGGTGAAGCGCCTGGAGCCCCGGTGCCCCATCGTGGCCTGCATCCGGGGCACCGGGGAGGAGAAGGCCGTGGAGACCCTGCGGGGCCTGGGACTCGACCCCCTGTTCGACACCGAGGAGGCCGTGCGGAAGGCCGTGGCCCTGGCCGCCGCGGCCCGCGCCTCCGGCGCGGCGCCCAAAGCGGGAGGCTCGAAGTGAGCGTATTCATCGACCGGTCCGACCGCGTCCTGGTCCAGGGGATCACGGGCGGGGAGGGGACCTTCTGGACCCGGCACATGCGGGACCTGGGCACGGACGTCGTGGCCGGGGTCACCCCGGGCAAGGAGGGGCAGTCCGTGGAGGGCGTGCCTGTCTACCACACCGTGCGTCGCGCAGTCGCCGACCATCCCGCGGACGCGGCCATGCTCTTTGTGCCGCCCCGGTTCACCAAGGACGCGGTCCTGGAGGCCCTGGACGCGGGGATCCGCAAGGTGGTCACCATAGCCGACGGGATCCCCCTGCACGAGTCCCTGGAGATCCGGGCGGCCGCCCGTTCCTGCGGAGCCCGGGTCGTGGGGGGCAACACCTCCGGGGTCATCTCCCCCGGCCGGGCCATGATGGGGATGTTCCCGTACTGGATCGAACGGGTCTACCGCCCCGGGCGGATCGGGGTGATGACCCGGTCCGGTTCCCTGACCAACGAGGTGGCGGCCATGATCGTCCGGGCCGGCTTCGGGGTGTCCAGCCTGCTGGGGGTCGGGGGCGATTCCGTGCCGGGAACACGGTTCGCCGAGTTCCTGCCGGACTTCCAGGCGGACCCGGGAACCGACGCGGTGGTCATCATCGGCGAGCTCGGGGGTACCATGGAAGAGGAAGTCGCCGAGGCGATCGAGGCCGGAATCTTCCGCAAACCCCTGGTCGCCTTCCTGGGGGGCCGCAACGCGCCTGCGGGCAAACGCATGGGCCACGCCGGAGCCATCGTCACCGGCGGCAAGGGCACCGTGGAAGGCAAGTCCGCAGCCCTCCGGCGGGCCGGGGCCGCCGTGGCCGGCCGCCCGCGGCTGGTGGGAGACCTGCTCCGGGAGATCCTGGGCGTATCCGCAACCCAGAAGGAGACGACATGAAGAACGAAGCTGACCGGACTATCCGAAACGCCCTCTTCCTGGCCCTGGCCGTGGCGGCCTGCGCGGCCCTGGTAACCCTGTCGCCGCCGGCCTCCCTGGCCCAGACCATAGCCAAGGCGGTGGACGCCTCCACGGGAAAGCCCTCCTACCCCGCCTCCGTCCAGGGCGGCGAGGCGGCCATGGCCGCCCTGGGGGTCCTGGCTTTCTGCCTGATCCTCTGGGTGACCGAGGCCCTTCCCTTCCACATCACCGGGCTTCTGTCCCTTGGTCTCCTCACCTTCCTGAAGGTGGGCAAGTACAAGGAGATCATCTCCACGGGCTTCGGGAACGACATCGTCGTGTTCTTCATCGGGGTCCTCCTGCTGGGCGCCTTCATCACCAAGAGCGGCCTGGGCAAGCGGATCTCCACGGTGAT
>JBFZER010000157.1:0-4369 GCA_041306765.1 Spirochaetota bacterium
CCTGACTGAACAAATCTCCGAGGCGGAACTGATCCAACTCACCGATGACGCCGGCGCCGACACCGTCGACACCTCCGCCGTGGCCCGGGCCATCGCCGATGCCGACGCGGAGATCGACGGCTACTGCGGAGCCCGCTACACTGTCCCCTTCTCCCCCGCTCCGGTCATGATCCGCAAGATCTCCGTCGACCTGGCGATCTACAACCTGTTCTCCCGCCGCTCGGCGGTGAAGGTGCCCGAGGAGCGGCAGAAGCGCTACGACAACGCCGTCCGGTTCCTGCGGGACGTCTCCCGGGGTCTCATCTCCCTGGGGCCGACTCCCCGGCGGAGCCGGACAGCGGGCTTCCCGGGGCCTCGACGGACCGGGACGACCGGATCTTCACCACGGGGAGGCCTTCCGCCGGCAAGGTCGGAAGCCTCGATAACTACTGAGGGACGCGATGATCCAGGAAATCATCAACGACATGCTGACCCAGCTTGCGGGCATTGAAGGGGTGGCCACGGTGGACTCCTGGCAGGGCGACCTCGAGGAGCTGCTGAAGCAGCCCAAGAAGATCCCCGCACTCTATGCCGTCTACGAGGGATGCACGTTCGGGGAAAACGAAATCGTGGGAGGGATCCAGGCCCCCTGCCATCTGGATTTCCTGGTGCTGCTCATCGGCGGGAACCTCAAGGGGCGGGCCCAGGCCGCGTCCACCTGTTACCCGTTCATCGAGGCCGTTCGGTCCGCGCTGACAGGGCATGAGGTGTCTCCTTACGGAAACCTGTGGCCTTTACGGGAGGAGCTGGTGCTGGCCGAAGGAGGGATCCTCGCCTACGGGCTTACATACCGCATGAACAACGTCATTTCGTAAGGAGGAAAACATCATGGCACAGGCCAAGGGATCCAAAGGACGATTGGGCTATCAGCAGGAGACGGCGTTCGGTGTGATGCCCTCCAGTGTGGCCCTGAAACTCCTGTATTTTATCTCCGAATCGCTGTCGGAGAAGATCAATGCAATCTCGTCCGACATCATCCGGGACAGCCGAAACCCCGTCATGCCGGTCCGGGGAAACCGCGAGGTGTCCGGATCCATCAAGACCCAGCTGGCGCCGTCGCTGGGGACCCTCCTGAAAGCGGCCCTGGGGGCCAACACGACGACCGGGGGCTCGTCCCCGTACACCCACACGATGAAGGTCGGCGACCTCCCCTCGCTGTTCCTTGAGAAGGGGTTCACCGACCTGGGTGCCTACCTGATGTATGCGGGCTGCAAGGTCAACCGGCTGAGCATCTCCGCCAAACCGGAGGGCTACCAGGACATCTCCTTCGATCTCCTCGGCGCCTACGAGGCCCAGGCCCTCAAGTACAAGACCCAGACGGGCAACTTCACCGTGGGGAACACACTGGCGGGCGGAACCTCCACGCACTCGGCCCTCATCAAGGGGGACAACGATGCGGGAGATACGGGCGTGCTGTGCCTCCTCAACGCCACGGGCGTTTTCCAGGACGGGGAGGCCCTTTCGGACGGCGGCACGGGCGCGGCGGCGGCGGACGGCACCCTGGGGTCCGCATCCATCGACTCCAGCCTGACGGATCCGGGACACGCGCCGTTCAACGGGTTCAGCATCGCCACAGTCCAGGAAGGCGGGAGCGACATCGCCTACCTGTCCGCCGTGGACATCGTCGTCGACAACAACCTCGACGGCAACTCCTACGTCCTGGGCGGCGGCGGGATCCGCCGGGCCGTCCCCGAGGGAACGGTGAAGGTTTCCGGCACCCTGACGGCCCTGTTCGAGTCGATGGCCCTCTACCAGAAGGCCCTCTCGTTCACCGAATCCTCCCTGAAGCTCATCTGGAAGCACGGAACCGGCGCCGGCACCGCGGGGAACGAGTCCCTGGAGGTTCTGATCCCGGAACTGAAGTTCTCCAAGGAAACCCCGGCGATCGAGGGTCCCAAGGGGATTCTCTACCGGGGCCCGTTCGAGGCCTATTACCATGACGCCGCGCAGGCCTCGGCCATCCAGATCATCCTCAAAAACGCGGAGGCGGCCATCTGATGGAACAGAAGCGATACGAAATCGGCGACAAGATTTTTGTCCAGGCGCCCCTGGTACTGGGGCAGTGGAAACAGCTCCTGGATCTGCTCAAGACGGTGAACCTCTCCCTTGAAGGGGGGGTTGCCCGAATCGCGAACGAACTGGGGCCGAGCCTGCCCAGGGCATTGGCCATCGTCCTGACGGAGGAGGGAAAATCTCCCCGGGAGAAGGATCTCGACGCCTTGGCGGACGAGCTGATGTTCCTGATCACGCCGGAGACGGTCATCGATGTACTCGCCGATTTTTTCGTCTGCAACCCGATCCCTTCCATGCTCGACCGGTTCGGCGGGATGGTGGGGTCGATCGGGTCGATCGCGGCGCAGATGAAGCAGATGAGTTCGAACAATACGTCTGCATCCTGAGCGCAGGCGACATCACCAGGCGCGATCGGATCCTGTGGGGCTTCACGCCGGCGGACTGCAGGCCGTTCCTCGAGTACCAGCACAGGCAGGTGCTGTTCCGGGAGGCGGTCATCGGGCTGATCGTCGGCGAGACTGAGGCGGAGAAGCAAACCCGGATCGGCCGCGAATACTGCGCGGCCTGCCGCCGGGCCGGCCAGAACACCGACTGCGGGACCTGCAGCCGAAGATTCGAGGAAATGAGCAAACCAGGGGACTGACGTGGCGGGTACAAGAGATCAGAAAATCCAGCTCATCATCGAGGCCGTGGGCAAGGTCGACGAGGCCTTCAATGGGCTGAAAAAGCACCTGAAGGACTCCCAGGTCGAGACGGAGCGGCTCAACACCAGGACGAACGACCTTTCGTCCAGTGTCGGGCGCCTGGTGGCCTCTTTTGTCAGCCTGGCCGCCGCCCTGGCTGCTGTCAAAAACGGGATCTCCTACCTGGCCCAGATTGAAACGGCAACGCTCAGCATCGCCTCCGCCTTCATGACCGGCGGAAAGTACATCGACGAAACGAGCAAGAAGGCCCTGGCGGCCCAGGACGCCCTCAACGCCGCCCAGGGGGACGCGAAAAAGATCGTCGAGGAGCTGCAGTACGCGAATCTGCAGACTATCGCCACCCTGGACGAGCTGATCAGCGCCTACAAGGTGACCCTCCCCGTGGCCCTGTCCAAGGGGTTCGACCGGCAGCAGGTGAAGGATTTTACCGTGGCGATGGTCCAGGCCGCCGGCGCCATCGGGCTCCAGATGAACCAGTTGGGGGAGGAGACCCGGTCCCTCCTGACGGCGGCGATCGACCCCCGGACCAGCCGGATCGCCACGGTCCTGGGGATCCGGAACGAGGATATCCGGCAGTTCAAGGGGAATGCGAGCGAGCTGTTCAACTTCCTCATGGACAAGCTGGCCGCCTACCGCGTCGCCGGCGTCGAGGCCCAGAACACCTGGGCCGGTCTCTGGTCGAATTTCAGGGACATCCTCTCCCAATCCCTGGGGAAGGCGGTCGAGCCCCTGTTCGACGCCCTGAAGGCGAACCTGAAGGCTGTCGCCGATTCCATTGTCGTCATCGACGACAAGGCCAAGAAGATCCGCTGGAACCCGGAGTTTCTCGAAGGGGTCAACCGGTTCCGGGAGGGGCTCCAGGCCTGCATCGCCGAGGTGTACCGCCTGGGCATGCTCCTGGACAAGCTGGGTGGCTCCTTCGCCCGCATGATGCACGGCATCACCTTCTCGGAACTGACGGGGAGCACCCGCTGGTCGCAGATGAACGACGAGTACCGAGCCCGGTACATGGCTTCCGAGCAGGCCCTGCAGGACATGGCCATGCGGTCGATGGGATACAAGCCCATCACGCCGGACATCGACAAGCAGATGCGCGAGGCCGCGGCGGCCGGAAAGAAGATTTATGAGCAGCTGCAGATCAACGTAGGCGGGGAGGATCCGGGGACCCAGCAGCTGCTCCGATACTACCGCGAGAGGGGATCCGGCGCCGCGACCGGGTGGACCTCCAATCCCCTCCGGTCCGATCAGGACAAGGACAAGGGGGCGGCCAGGATCGCAAAGGAGTGGGCCGACGCCCTCCGGGACCTGAACACGGACATCGCCAAGGAAGATCTCAGCGAATTCGAGCAGAAGCTGGTCGATATCGGGAAGAAGGCAGACGATCTCCGGGCGAAGTTCAAGAACGTCTTCGGCGCGGATGAAGAGATCGCAAAAGCCCAGGCCGCCCTCGAGAACAACGTGGTCACGGAAGCCGCCCAGAAGGACTTCGAGGAGTACCTGAAGGGGCTGGAAACCGAGAAGAAGATCATTGAGGAGGCGGAACAGAGGCACCGCAGGCTGCAGGCCGCCCGGGAATCCGAAATCAAGGCCGGTCTCGAGGAAATGGACCTGGC
>JBFZER010000158.1:0-2695 GCA_041306765.1 Spirochaetota bacterium
GGGCTCCGAGGAGGCCGCCGCCGCGGAACTCCTGCGCCTCAAGCCCCTGCCCATGCCCAACCGCCGCCTGGTCCGGCTATTCGACCGGATCCTCGGCAGCCGCCTGGCCGAGGAGACCGAGGCCCTCTGGACCCGGGCCCGGGACTACCTGGAGGACCGGATCCGCATCGACCCGGACGAGTACCTGGAGGAACTGGAGGGGGCGGAGTAAACCGCGGACCGGCGGCGGCCGGGTATCAGGATGGATTCCGGAAACCGTGATAGAATGAAGTAGAAAGAATCATTATCAAGGAGCTATCATCCATGAAAATTCATGTCATCGGCTGCGGCAACGCCTTTTCCAGCGAGTCCTTCAACCAGTCCTTCGTGATCGAGGAAGCCGGCCGGCGCATGCTGATCGACTGCGGAATGCAGACCCCCCAGGCCCTGGTCACGGCCCGGTACCGGCCCCAGGACATCCAGGACATCTACGTGAGCCACCTCCACGCGGACCACGTCGGGGGCCTGGAGTACTTCGCCTTCGCCCGGTATGACTGGACCAAGCACCCCCGGTCCTGGCGGGAGGGGACCTACGCCCCCCGGCTGATCGGCAACGTCCAGCTCCTCCGGGACCTCTGGGACAAGACCCTCCGGGGAGGGCTGGAGTCCATGGAGGGCTTCGTCTCGAACCTGGAGACCTTCTTCGAGCCGGTCCCCGTCGAGCCGAACAAGCGCTTCGAGTGGCAGGGCTGGACCGTGGACCTGATCCAGCAGATCCACATCATGTCCGGCTCGGTGATCATGCCCTCCTTCGGCATCCTGTTCAGCCGGGAGGGGCGCAAGTCCGTGTATTTCGTGACGGACAGCCAGCACTGCTCGCCCCGGCAGATCGAGGAGTACTACAAGCGGGCGGACCTGATCTTCCAGGACTGCGAGTGCACGGGCATCGATATGCGCTTTCCCGAGGGCGCCAAGACCTACCTGAAGGACAGGATACCCAGGGCCTGGCCCGAGGACGAGATGGAGGCCCTGGACCTCCTGGCGGGGGGGATCGAGCCTTCCAAGTGGGCCCGGTACAAGTTCTCCTCCGGGGTCCACGCCAACTACGCCCAGCTGGCGGGTTACGAGAGCGCCAACTCCATAAAGCTGGATCCCCAGGTCAGGGCCAAGATGTGGCTCTCCCACTACCAGGACTACGTCCTCATCGGGAAGGACCACTTCGGCAACGAGACTGACTGGGCCGCGGAGGCCAAGAAGGACGGCTTCGCGGGCTTCGCGAAGCTGGGCCAGAGGTTCGAGGCCTGAGGCCCAAAGGCGTCAAGATGGAACCGTTCGGAAGGCTGCCGTGAAGCGACGCCTGCCCGTCCCCGAGGAACTCGAGGAACTCGAGGCTGTCGAGGAGGTCGGGGACGCGGAGAGCGCCGAGGAGTTCGCGGCCGTCGAGGACGAGGAACCGTTGTCCTTCGAACTCCCGGCCTTCGCGTCCTCCGCGGCCTCCCTGTCCTTTCCGGCTCACGGCTGGAAATGTTTAAAGGAGAAAACCATGGAAGAACACAAGGATCCCGGAGCGGCGCGCGAGACGTACGGCACCCGGGAATACATCAAGCGGCGGAAAAAGCTCTCGGGTCTTTTCTTCGAGACCGCCCTGCCCAACGAGTACCTGGTGGAGGTGGGGCGCAAGGACGTCCGCCCCCGCCTGGGGGGACGGCGGTTCCGCCTCTTCCGGAAATTCCTGCGCATCCCCGCCTCGGTCCAGACCCTGGTCTTCACCACGGACAACGCCAACGTGGACTACCAGGGCATCGGCGTCGACGGCTACGCCTCCTGGAGGGTGGACCCGGAACATCCGGAAGTAGCGGTCCGCACCCTCGATTTCTTCGACGAGGACGACCCCATGGCCCGCACCAACGCCGAGCTCCGGACGATCTGCGTGGAGGCGGTCCGCCACGTGATCTCCAACATGAGCATCGACGACGCCCTCAAGAAGAAGGACGAGATCGCGGAGAACCTCTCCCGCCAGCTCAAGGGCATCGAGCGGAAGTGGGGCATCCTCTTCGACCAGGTGGGGATCGAGAAGGTCCGCATCATGTCGGACCGCCTCTTCGAGCAGCTCCAGGCCCAGTTCCGGGACGGCCTCCGGCTGGAGGTGGAGCGCAAGCGGATCGCCACGGACCGGGAAATCGCGGCGGAGCAGAACGCCATGCGGGAGGGCACGGGGCTGGAGACCATCCAGACCAACCAGAAGCTCGAGCTCTCCCAGGTGGAGCAGCAGGCCCGGGTCCAGGAGGCGGCGGCGGCGGAGGCCCATCGGATGGCCCTCCGGAAGCTGGAGATGGATCGGGCGGCATTCCGGGAAGAGCAGGCCTTCCGCACCGAGAAGGAAAAGGAAGGCCACGCCCTGGCCCTCCTGGAGCGGACTTTGAACACGGAGCTGGCCGCCGCGGAGCTCCGACTCCTCACGGAACAGTCCTCGGTGGAGGACCTGAAGGCTAAGATCGGGGAGCGCCAGCTGGAGCTCCAGCGTCTCCAGCGGGAGGTATCCCAGATCTTCTCCGACCAGGCCCTGGCCAGTGAGTTCATCCAGCGCCTGCCCTCCCTCTTCTCGGCCCTCCAGATCGACAACTACACCGTGCTGGACTCGGGCTCGGGCCAAGTCTCCCCGGTAACCCGGGTGCTGACGGAGGTTGCCTCTGCCCTGAAGGGCCTGGACCTCAAG
>JBFZER010000159.1:0-4147 GCA_041306765.1 Spirochaetota bacterium
GCCAGCGGCTTTTGCCGCGCACGGGGCCCAGGCTGATCAGGGAGCCGGAATAGGTCAGGAGCACGGCGCCCCGGGGATCTTCCGGCCCCATCTCCGGGACCAGTTCCATGCCCAGGGAGGCTACCTGCCCGGTGAAGAGGCGGTACTTCTCGTCCCAGATCACAGCGAGCCGATCCCGGGTCGCCTCGTCCCCGGGCAGTCCGGAATCGGTTATCAAGGAAGAAAGCTGTCTCCGGATGGTCTCGGGCAGGTCGTCGAACTTGGCCTCTTTCATGGAATCCCCCTGGTCCGGCGGGCAGTCTTGACGCTACCGAACGATTCCAGTATACCACGAATCGTGATGTTTTTCATTTTTTCTCGGTAAACACCGTGAAAAATTCAAACATCCGCAGTATCTTAGGATCGACAGGAGGACGACATGAGCACATTCGATGCTTTGGAACCGATCATCCAGGATCACATCCGCCAGATCACCAAGACCTCGGGGCTCCCTTCCACCCCGGATACCTACGAGATGATGGCGGACGCCTGGCTGGAGAAGAAGACCTGCTTCGAGGAAGCCCTGGCGGACAACGACCTGGAGGAGGTCTCGTTCCTCGGACGGGCCGAGGCGCGGGGAGCCCTGGTCCTGACCTACTCGGGATCCCTCATCAACCTGGGACCCCAGACCGACGGCCTGCGCCGCTGCGAGTATACCTCCCTGGGGATGCGCACCGACGTGCCCGCCTCCGCCGTGGAGGAGGCCTCGGTGCTGGCCTCGGACCTGGAGGCGGACGAACCGGCCCAGTTCGAGAAGGGGCCGATCAAGTCGAGCTCCCCGGTGTTCAAGATCGCGGTGGCCAAGGCCAAGATGGCCGCTGAAGCGGAGGAGGCCCTGCTTACCCAGGTCTCCCAGGAGCTCGCCCAGGACTTCGTCGAAGTGAACAAGACCGTCATCGAGTGAGTCGGGTACCTGGAGCATGTTCGCGCGAGAAGCGGTGCTGGCGGCCTTCCTCCGCCGGGGACTGCCCGACCGGGACGAGTACCTTGCCCGGGTGGACGCGGCCTCGGCCGCCCTCGACTCCGAGGGCGGTCCCGGCCGTCCCCTCGACTCCCGGGGCCTGCCCGGGGGGCTGGTCCGGCTGGCCGGGGACATCCCGACTATCCTGCTGCCGGACCTCCACGCCCGGGTCGATTTCCTGGCCAGCGTGCTTCTCCAGCCCCTGCCGGACGGCCAGACGGTTTTGGACGCCATGGGGGAAGGAGCCCTGCAGATCCTCTGCCTGGGGGACGGATTCCACGCGGAGGCCCGGGCCCTGGAGCGCTGGAAGCGGGCGTACCAGGAATTCGCCGGCGGGTACCGGAAGCACAAGGCCATGGACCAGGAGATGCGGGAGAGCCTGGGGCTCATGGAGATGGTCCTGGTCTGCAAGGCGGCCTTCCCGGGCCGGTTCCACTTCCTCAAGGGGAACCACGAGAACGTGCTCAACGAGGAGGGGGACGGGAACCATCCGTTCCGGAAATTCGCCCTGGAGGGGATGATGGTGACCTCCTGGCTGGAGAGGTTCTACGGCCGGGACTTCCTGGAGCGCTACGCGGGATTCGAGAGGCGGCTGCCCCTGTTCGCGGCGGGGCCCCGCTTCCTCGCGTCCCACGCGGAGCCCCGGGAACCGTACGCCGAGGGGGACCTGATCGACGCCCGGCTGGACCCCGAGACGGTGCTGGGCCTGACCTGGACGGACAACGGCGCCGCGGACCCCCGGGCGGTGCCCGAGCTGCTGGCCCGGTTCCACCCGGGAAACCCGGGAGCCCGGTACTTCACGGGGCACCGGACGATCCGGGGGATCTACCGGGAGCTCTCCGGAGGCCGCCACCTGCAGGTCCACAACCCGGACCGGTTCGTGGTGGCGTGGATCATGCCCAACCGGGATTTCGATCCCGAACTGGACATGGGCGAGATGCGGGATATAAGCTCGGAGCTGCGGAAGTCCTAGCGGGGATAGGAGTTACAGATGGCCGTTTTTCCGGAGATGATAGGCAAGTACCCGATCGAGTCCCTGGTCGCCAAGGGCGGCATGGGAGCGGTCTTCAAGGCCCTGCACCCGACCCTGAAGCGCCACGTGATCATCAAGAAACTGACCATGCGGGGCAGCGCCACGATCACCGAGCGCTTCAAGCGGGAAGCCCGCATCCTCATGGACTTCAAGAACGACCACATCGTCCGGGTCTTCGACCACTTCAAGGAAGGCAGTTCCCACTACATCGTCCTGGAGTATGTGGACGGGATGTCCCTGGATCAGCTGATCAAGCGGCAGAGGAGCCTCTCCAGCGAACTGGCCCTGGTGGTCTTCCTGGACGCCTGCCGGGCCCTGCAGTATGCCCACGGGATGGGCGTGATCCACCGGGACATCAAGCCCGGGAACATCCTCATCTCCCGGAAGGGGGAGGTGAAACTGGCGGACTTCGGGATCGCCGCCTCGGAGGATGAGGACGACTCGGGCCTGACCAAGGAGGGGATGACCCTGGGCACCCCCTCGTACATGCCCCCGGAACAGATCGAGAACTCCAAGAACGTGGACCGTCGGGCGGACATCTACGCCATGGGCATCATGCTCTACGAGATGGTGACCGGAAAGAAGCCGTATCCCGGCAACTTCGCGCCGGACACGGTCGTCCTGATCCAGAAGGGCCGCTACCGGCCGGCGGGCAAGGTCAACCCGAGGGTGCTTCCTTTCGTGGACAGGCTTGTCAAGAAACTCATCAAGACGGATCCTCGGAAGCGATTCCAGACCATGGACGCGGTCATCAAGACCGTCGAGAAATTCCTGGCCCGCTATCCCGTGGACTCGATCCGGGGGGTCTTGACGGATATCCTGGCGGGCAAGTGCCAGGACGAGCCGAGGTACCGCCCCGCCCCGCGCAAACGCTTCCTCCTGGGGGCCATCCTGATCCTCCTGGCTGGGATCGCGGCGGGGGCCTGGTACGCCTGGACCGAGGGGCTTCTCTTCCGCTACCTGATGCCGGACCGCTGGGGCGAGCTCCGCCTGGTCGTCCGGGTGCCCAAGTCCCAGGCGGAGGCCGAGGACATCTTCCTGCGGGCGCGGATCTTCCGCAACGACGGCAAGGAGATTCCGGAAGTCGAGGGAGCCCGGATCGTTCTGGCACGGTCGGAGACCGAGGCGGCCGATCCTTTCCATACCTTCGTCTCGAACCGCCTCTTCCTGGCCCCGGGCCCTTACCGGGTAAAGCTGACCGCGGACCAGGACCTCTACTGGGAATCCTTCCACCTGACGCCGTACTCCATGGCGGCGCCGGACGGGGACGGAGGGGTGACCCTGCAGTTCCGCCTGGAGGACCGGATTCCCCGGCCCCTCGCGGTGGCTGCGGAGGCCCGGGACGCCCTGGACGGCAGGGAACTGGGCGAGGCGGCCTTCTCGGTCTACCTCAGGGGCTCCTGGCGGCCCTTGGCTGGTCTGGAGGCGGGGGACCTTTCCGGCGGGGCGGTCTGGAAATTCCGCGCCGAGGCCCCGGGGTACTTTCCCGAGGTCTTCTCCCTGCGGATCGCGACGGCCCAGGAGCGCCTCCGGCTGGAAGCCCGGCTGGTGCCGCGGCCCGGTACTCTGACCGTGGAGACGCCGGCGGGGTCCTACAGGCTGACCCTCAACGGCAAGGACGTCGCGGCCTCGGGGGGGCCCGGGCTGGAGCCACTCCGGCTGGGTTCGGTGAAGGAAGGCCGGATAGAGTGGGGGCTTCCCGCGGGCGTTTACGAGCTGGGAATCACCCGGGGAAGCACGGTCGGACGGGCGTCATTCCCCCTGGAGCCGGGCCGCACCGTCCGGGTGCGAGTATCCGAAGAGGGCGGAACCCTGAGGTTCCGCATTGAGGAGTAATCCATGTCCCTGACAATCAACGCGTCGTCATGGCCGTCCTGGGCCTCCTGGGGGCCCTCATGCTGTGGCCCGTCCTCCTGACGGTCCAGCGCGCCCAGGCCGGGTTCCCGAGCTACCTTCTGTATTCCATCGCACAGGGAGTCTGCCTGGGGCTCGTCTTCGGGGCATTGTTCGGCTCCTTCGAGGGGATCGTGGTATCCTCCCGCTCCAAGGCCTTCCGGGGCCTGGCCTTCGGGGCCCTCTTCGGGGCGGCGTCCGGGGCCGCGGGGGTCCTGGCA
>JBFZER010000160.1:0-3196 GCA_041306765.1 Spirochaetota bacterium
TTCACCCATTCTTCGTCCGACGGGATCGGCATCTTCGTCCGGCGCTGGTCCGGGGACTCGGCGCCCAAGGCCCTGGTCCTGGTCGCCCACGGCGTGGCGGAGCATTCGGGGCGCTACGCCCGCCTGGCCTCCGCCCTGGTTCCCCGGGGCTGCGAGGTCTGGGCCCCGGACCACCGGGGGCACGGCAGGACCGCCCAGGCCTCCGGAGGCAGGGGCTGGTTCGCCGCCGAAAACGGTTTTCGGCGGGTCGTGGACGACCTGGCGGAGATCCGGAACCGGATGGCAGCGGAACGGCCCGGTCTGCCGATCTTTCTGATGGGGCACTCCATGGGAAGCTCCCTGGCCCGGTATTACCAGGTCCTCTACGGAGATGGACTGGCAGGCTGCGCCCTCTCCGGGATTGTCGCCCTGGCGCCCCTTCTGGCCGCGGCCAGCGATGTTATCGTGGCGGCGGGGAGGGCCCTACAGGGAGGCCGGGGGATCGCCAAATTCGCGGACGGCCTGACCTTGGGGTCCTACGGCAACTCGTTCAAACCCGTCCGGACTTCCTGGGATTGGCTGTCCCGGGATCCCGCCGAGGTGGACGCCTACAACGCGGACCCCGACTGCGGGTTCACCTGCACCTGGGACTGGTACCGGGATATGAACGAGGGGATCAAGTTCGTGGAGGATCCCCGGAACGTGGCGCGCATCCCGAAATCCCTGCCGATCTACGTCTTCGCGGGTTCCGCGGATCCCGTGGGAGCCGCCTCGGGCGGGGCGGACCGCCTGGCCGAGGCGTACCGGACCGCGGGCATCCGGGACGTCCGGCTTCGCCTGTACCCCGGCGGCCGTCACGAGAGCCTGAACGAGGTGAACCGGGACGAGGTGACCCGGGACCTGGCGGAATGGCTGGAGGCGCACTCGGGCTCGAATCGCCCCGCCGGTTCTTGACGCGGCCCGTTCCCGGCAGGGTATAATCCCTGCAAGAATAACCGCACGTTCCAGTGCAACCCAGAGGTCCGTTTGCTCGTTCGATACAGTACGGGAAGCGACGGCCGCCCGGTCAAGAGGGCGCTCGTCTACACCGCGGCGGAACACCGCATCGACAGAAAGGCCATCGATCCCGACGCGCTCCGCATCGTCGAGCACCTCCGGTCGAACGGTCACACCGCCTACATCGTAGGCGGCGCGGTCCGGGACATGCTCCAGGGCAGGCGTCCCAAGGACTTCGACATCGTCACGGACGCCCAGCCCCCCCGGATCCGCAAGATTTTCCGAAACAGCCGCGTCATCGGCCGCCGCTTCCGCCTGGTCCACGTCTACGCCGGCCGGAAAATCTTCGAGGTATCGACCTACAGGTCCATCGCGGACGGTACCATCGGCAACACCTACGGAACCATCGAAGAGGACGCCCTCCGCCGGGATTTCACCATGAACGCCCTCTACTTCGATCCCCTGGACAACCTTCTGGTGGATTACGTGGGCGGCTACAAGGACATGGAAGCCCGGATCGTCAAGCCGGTCATCCCCTTGAAGACGATTTTCAAGGAAGATCCCGTCCGCATGATCCGCGCCGCCAAGTACGCGGCCATCACCGGATTCCGCATTCCTTTCCGCACCGGATGGGCCATCCGCGCCCACGCCGAGCTTTTGTCGTCCGCTTCCCCCTCCCGCCTGACCGAGGAAGCCATCAAGATCCTCGGATCCGGATCGTCCGCGGAGATCTTCCGCCTCCTGGAGCGCTACCGGCTCCTTCCCGGCATCCTTCCAGCCCTGGCCTCGCGGTTGGCCGGGGCGCCCGGGCGCCGGGACTCCTTCTTCGCCGCTCTGGCCGAGCTCGACCTGCACATAAAGGCCAGGTCGGAAAAGGCCCTGGCGGAGCTTCTGGCCTTCGTGCTCCGGGACGAGGTGGCTGCCCTCTGCGCGGACAATCCCGTCGGGGAGCCTTCGGAGGTCTTCCGCAAGGCGGTGCAGGCCGCGCGGGAACTGCTGGCTCCCCTCAACATGCCCCGGGTCGAGCTTGAGACCGCCGTGGCCTCCGTTTTCATACAGCCCGAAACCCCGCCCAAGCCGCCGCGCAAGCGCCGGCGCCACAGGTCCCGGGGCCGCAGGCCCTCGGGGCACGGCGCCGGAGAACCCCCGACCCCGTAGAGCCCGACCGCAGTCCGATACCTCCGGCCGGGCTTGACAACCGAAAATCCTTACGGAGATGATAGGGTTGTGAACTTCGAAAAGCTCTCGGCGCTCTCCGACGACGCGCTCCTCACCCTGGCGGACAAGCTGGGGTTGATCGTGCCCGCCGACCTGGAGCGCTCTTTCCTCATCGAGGCCCTTCTGGAAGCCCTGGAGGAGGACTCCGAGGAGCGGGAGGGAGCCCTGGATTCCTCCGAGCGGTTCGAGGAGACGAAGTACAGCGGATCCGAATCCGACATCCTGGATACCTCCCTGAACTCCGGGGTGTGTGCCGACAGCCGATACAACGAAACGATGGTCCGCCTCCTGGTCCGGGACACTTCCTGGGCGTTCGCCTTCTGGGACGTGAACGACGAGGAGCGCGCCCAGCTCCGGACCGGCGATGCGGGTACGGCTTTCCAGGGATTATTTCTCCGGGTGATGGAGGAAAACGGCCGGGAGACCTCCCGGAGCGCGGACCACTTCGACATCCCCGTGGACGAGTCCGACCTGCAGTGGTACATCAACCTGCCCCAGCCGGACAGCCGCTATCGAATCGACCTCTGCTGCAGGATCGGAGGGAAGACCAGGGTCCTGGCCCGGTCCAACGTGGTGCAGACGCCGAGGGGCTCCCTGGCCGAGGATTCCTCCGCCATGGACGGCAGGACCGTCGAACTCCTGGCGCTTTCGGGCTTCGGCGAATTGGACATCAACCCCGCGGAGGATCGCCATCCCTCCCGCATCCTGTCCGGGGCCGAGGTCGAGGAATGAGGATGGATCGAGGCTATATCGCGCTGGTGCTCAACGCGCACCTGCCCTTCGTCCGTCAACCCGACTATCCCCGGTTCCTGGAGGAGAGGTGGCTTTTCGAGGCCCTCTCAGAGACCTACCTGCCCCTCCTGAGGGTCCTCCGGAACCCGGAGGTCCTCTCCTTCTCCTTGTTCGCAAGCTCGATCTGCCGGTCCAGCCATGCCACGTACCTCTCGCGAAGCAGTTCGTCGGCCAGCATGGCCGTCAGGGTGGGAGATCGGAAGAGCACACG
>JBFZER010000161.1:0-9237 GCA_041306765.1 Spirochaetota bacterium
CAGGCCAACACGATCCCCGCCCGCACCGAGTCCCTGACCAACCCGGCCTTCACCGCCACCAAACCCTGGCTGCCGGCCCTGGCCGCGTCCATGAACGTCGCCGCGTCCCGGACCCGGTTCAAGGAGATAGGGCAGGTCCAGGCCGTGGTGACGACGTACTGGATCATGGGCGGCACCGGCGCCATGCCCACGAAGGACGCCGTCCAGGCCATCGTTCGGGAAACCAATGACATTCTCAAGAAGGCGGGCTACTAGCCCCTCCGGGAACGTCGCCGTAAAAATGGGGACGGGGGACTACGGGTCCCCCGTTCCTTTTTTGGTTCCGGCGTTCCTCATAGTGTTCGCGGTCCTCATATTCCCCATCCTGTTCTCCTTCGTGGTCTCCCTCTTCGACTGGCCCCTCTCGGCGGGCGGAGGGGAGCGGCGCTTCGTCGGAGCGGGCAATTACGTGGAGCTGGTAACGGACAAGGAGTTCTGGAACAGCCTGCGGCTCCAGCTGGGGTTCATCTTCATCGCAATACCCATCGAGATAGCCCTGGGCCTGGCCGCGGCCCTCCTTCTGAACCGGGAATTCCGGGGAGGCCGGGTCATCCGGGCCCTCATCCTCCTGCCGGTGTTCTTCCTTCCCATCGTCTCGGGCATGACCTGGCGATTCATGCTCCAGCCGAGGTACGGGGCGCTCAACAACTTCCTGCTGGCCCTGGGGGCTCCGGAGGTGACCTGGCTGGGGCACCCGACCTATGCCTACGCGGCGGTCATCGTGCAGGACGTCTGGCGCATGTGGCCCTTCGTCTTCATGCTCCTGTACGCGGGCCTGGTGGGCATCCCCGCGGACATCCTGGAAGCCGCGGAGATCGACGGGGCCACCTCGTCCAAGCGATTGACCAAGATCATCCTGCCCCTCCTCTACCCGACCATCCTGACGGCCATGCTCCTGCGCATCATCGACGCCCTGCGGGTCTTCAGCGAGGTGTACGTCATGACCGAGGGGGGCCCGGGCATGGCCACGACCCTGTTCAGCCTGTACACCCACCGCCAGGCCTTCGGGTACATGAAAGTCGGGATGTCCAGCGCCATGGCCATCTTCCTCCTTGCGATATCGATCCTCTTCGCCGTGACCCTGGTCCGGAAAAACATGAGCCTCGAGAAGCTCGAGGAGCAGGGGGAAAACCGATGAGGCTGGCGACGCGCAAGAAAATCATCACCGCGGCGGTCGCGGTGTTCGCCCTGGCGGTCCTGCGGTGGAGCTCTACCCCATCGTGATCACACTCCTGAACGGCTTCCGCCGGGACATCGTGATCCTCTCGGGGCAGAAACTCTCGCTCAAGCACTTCACCGGGGCCAGCTACGCCCTGGTCTTCCAGAACCGCCAGCTCATGCGGGCGATGGGCAACTCCGTGATCGTGGGCCTGCTGTCCACCGCCCTCTCCGTGGGCGTGGGGGCCATGGCGGCCTACGGACTGACCCGGTTCAAATTCCGGGGCAAGAACGCCCTGGCCTACAGCTTCCTGGTGTTCCGCATGCTGCCCCAGATGTCCCTGGTGGTTTCCCTGTACCTCATGTTCCGGACCGTGGGAATCCGGGACACCATCTTCGGCATCACCCTGGCCCACTCGAGCTTCAACGTCCCCTACGTGATCTGGATGCTCATACCCTTCTTCACGGTGGTGGACAAGAGCTACGAGGAGGCCGCCATGGTGGACGGGTGCAGCCGTTGGGGCATGTTCCGCCTGATCTTCCTGCCCCTGGCCGCCCCGGGACTCGTGGTGGCCGCGGTCTTCGCCTTCATCAACAGCTGGAACGAGTTCCTCTACGCCCTGATCCTGACGGGGGTGAACGCCCGGACGGCGCCGGTTGCGATCAGCAGCCTGATCGGCGGGGACACCCTGACCTGGGGCCAGATGTGCGCCGCCAGCACGGTCATGCTCATCCCGGTCTTCGTCTTCACCATCGGGATGCAGAAGTTCCTGATCCGCGGCGTGGCCGCGGGAGGGGTCAAGGGATAGGGCCGGTCAGTATCCGAAGGAAAAAACCGTAGACTCCCGGTAGGGCCTCCCCGGGCCGTAGACGCAGTCCGGGAAGGCCGGCCGGTTCGGGGCGTCCGGGAAGCCCTGGGTTTCCAGGCAGAATCCCGCGTGCTTGCCGTACACGGACCCCCGCTTGCCCGGTACGCCGTCCAGGAAGTTGCCCGTATAGAACTGGACCCCCGGCTGGGTGGTGGAAACCTCCAGGGACCTGCCGCCGGCCGGGTCGCGCACCCGGGCGCAGGGCCGGAGTTCCCCCGGTGTTCCGTCCACCACGAAGCAGTGGTCGTACCCGCCTCCGGCCGCCGCGAGGTCCCGGCCGATCGGCTTGGGGGTCCGGAAGTCGAAGGGGGTGCCCGCCGCGGGCGCGAGCTCGCCGGTGGGGATGAGGGTCTCGTCCACGGGAAGGTAGGCGGAGGCGCGGATGACCGCCTCGTGGTCCAGGACGGTCCCCCGGCCCTCCCCGGCCAGGTTGAAGTAGGCGTGGTTGGTGAGGTTGACCGGGCACGGGGCGTCCACCTCGGCCTCGTAGAGTGCGGAGACCTGGTTGTCCCCGGAAAGGCCGTAGGTCACCGCGGCCCGCAGCGTGCCCGGGTAGCCCTCGTCCCCGTCCGGGCTCACGTGGGAAAGGCGAACGAAGACGCCCCCGCCCTCCCGGAAAGCCTCCGGTTTCCAGACGGACTTGTCGAAGCCCTTCCAGCCCCCGTGCAGGGAATTGGGACCGTTGTTCCGGGCCAGGATATATTCCCGGCCGTCCAGCTCGAACCGGCCCCGGGCGATCCGGTTGGCGTAGCGGCCGACGGTGGAGCCGAAGAAGGGGTGTTTCCGGGTGTAGGGTCCCAGGGTGGAGAAGCCCAGGAGCACGTCGTCCGGGCCGGATCTTCCGGGAACCTGGAGGGAGACCAGGGTCGCTCCGTAGGCGCAGATTCCCAGGGACAGATCCGCGGACCGGAGGATGAAGAGAACCACTTCCTCCCCGGTCGCCAGGGTCCCGAAGTGCCTTCGTTCCAGGTCCATGTCCGCTCCTTGCGTTCCCCGCCCGCTAGCCCTTGACGGCGCCGGCGGTGAGGCCCGCGATGATCTTGTTGTGCAGGAAGACGTAGGCCAGGACGCTGGGCAGGATCGAAAGGACGATGGCCGCGAACATCCCCGCGTAGTCCGTGATGAACTGGCTGGTGAAGAACCGGATGCCCAGCTGGATGGTCCTCGCGGATATGCTGGAGGTCAGGAGCATGGCCATCAGGAACTCGTTCCAGGCGTAGATGAAGCAGAAGGTCCCCGCGGTCACCAGGCCCGAACGGGCGAGGGGCAGGATCACCCTGGTGAAACGCTGGACGAAGCCGCAGCCGTCTATGATCGCGGCTTCCTCCATCTCCTTGGGTATTGCCCGCATGAAGGAAGTCACCAGGAATATGGACACGGGGATGTTGATGGCCGCGTATACGAGGATCAGGGTCACCAGCTTGTCGTAGAGGCCGAAGCGGGTGACCAGGGTGAAGTAGGGCACCATGAAGGCCAGGATCGGGACCAGGACCCCCGCCTCCAGGACCGTCCGCACCGTCTCCCGGCCCTTCCAGGCCTCCCGGGCCAGGACGAAGCCCGCCATGGATGACACCAGGAGGTTCAGGAACACCGTGCCGACCGCCACGATCACCGAGTTGAGGAAGAGCCGGGGAAGGTTCGCCATGGCCGCGGCGTTGGCGTAGTTCTCCCACGCCGGCCGGGCGGGAAGCCCGAAGGGGGAGGACTGTATCTCCAGGTTGGTCTTGAAGGAGTTGAGGACCAGCCACGCAAGGGGCAGGAGGGCGACGGCCAGGAAAAAACCCAGCACGATCCATTTCAGGACGACAGCCAGGGCCTTCCCGAGCCGGGAACCCCCGGAGGACAGGCGCGCGTTCATTGTCCCGCCTCCGACATGGGGTCCCTGTTCCCCAGGATTTTCCGTATCGCGACGATGACCACCGTGCCCAGCAGGATCAGGATCACCCCCGCCGTGCTCGCCTCGCTGTACCGCAGGGCATCCATCTTGAGGAAGAGGTCGATGCCCATGGTGGTGGTGGAATAGGCGGGGCCGCCCCCGGTCATGAGGAAGGTGGCTTCGAAATGCCGCATGCCGTAGGCCATGGCCAGGGTGACAGCCGTGACCAGGGTCCCCCGGAGCATGGGCACCGTGATTCGGAACTCCTGCTGGAGGGCGCTGGCTCCGTCTATTTCCGCCGCTTCATACAGCTCCTGGGGAATGTTCATGGCCGCTGCCAGGAGGATGATCATGAAGTAGCCGATATACAGCACGCTGGAGACGATGACCGAGAGGAGGGCCGTGGAGGGATCCCCCAGGAAGTTGCGGGCTTCGAATCCGGCAAGTTCGAGCAGGCCGTTGAAGAACCCGTACTGGGGGTTGTAGAGGGCGGACCACACCATCGCCAGGGCCACCGTGGATATCACGTTCGGCAGGAAGTATACGGTACGCAGCACCTTCCAGCCCCGGGGCCGCCGGGCCAGCAGGATCGCGACCAGGGCGGCGAGCGGGACCTGCACGAAGCCTGCCGCCAGGGCCCAGATCACGTTGTTTCGGATCGCCAGCCGGAAGGTCGGGTCCCCGAAGAGTTTCACGAAATTTCCCAGGCCGATGAACTTCATCGCGCCGATGCCTCGCCACCGGGTGAGGCTGGTGAAGAGGGTGAAGACGAAGGGGTACAGGAAGAACCCCGCGAAAAGGATCGCGACGGGCAGCAGGAAGACCGCGATCCTGAAGGCGTTCCCTCCGCCCCTGTTCTTCATGCCGCACCTCCGAAGGAAAGCTCGATGTTGCGGACCGGCGCCCGGACGGTCCCGGGGCGGGCGGAAGCCGCCCGACATACTTCGGCCCCTCCGCACATTCTAGCCGCCAATTCCCGCCCCGGCAAGGGCGAGCCCGCGCGCCGCCGCGGCCGGGTGTCCCAGGATGCGCCTCAGAGTATCCGCCGGAGCTCCCCCAGGTCCCGGATCTCGTAGGTCGGCCGGAGCTCCGTCGGGTTCGGGACCCCGGCCGGATTGAACCAGCAGGTGTCGATCCCGAAGGCTGCGCCTCCCCGGATGTCGGACTCCAGGGAATCCCCGACCATGATCATGCCTTCCCGTTCGGGGCGTCCGATCCGCCCGCGGGCGTACTCGAAGATCCGGGGATCCGGCTTCGAGGCCCCCGCCTCCTCGGAGATGACCAGGTCCGCGATGAACTCCTGAAGCCCCGAGAGGGCCAGGCGGGAACGCTGGACGTCCGCCAGGCCGTTGGTCACGATCGCGAGGGCGTACCGGGCCGCGAGGTATTCGCAGATCTCCCGGGCGCCCGGAAGCAGATCGGCTCCCAGGGAGAGCTCCTCCACGTACGCCGTGCCCACGGCTTCCGCATCGAGACGATCCCTCGTCTCCTCGAAGAGCAGGCGGAACCGCTCCGTCCGAAGGGTCCTCTGATCCGTCTCGCCCCGCTCCAATCTCCGCCACTGCTCCCGGTTGATCCGGCGGTAGGCGGCACGGAGCTCCGGCGTTTCGGCAAGGCCGAAGCGGCCGCAGGTCCGGGAGAAGGCGCGCTCCTCCGCCCGGGGATAGTCGAACAGGGTGTCGTCCGCGTCGATGAACACGGTCTGGTATCGCCGGGGCATGGACGCCATCCTATCACGCCCCGGCGGGCTTGCGGGAGAGCCGGGAATCGACCGCCAGTCCGATCAGCACGATGCCGGTCCCGAGGAACTTCCGCAGGTCGAACACCCCCTGGACAGTCCAGTCCAGGGCCGCCCCGGCCAGGGCCTGGCCGGAAAACAGCAGGATCGTGGCGCTGAAGGCGGGGATCCTCGGGAAGACGAAGTTCATCGTCCCCACGACGGCCACCCCCGCCAAGCCGCCCCCCAGAGCCAGCAGGGGACCGGCGTCCAGGACAGCCCGGGCCGCGGGGGCCGGGTTCAGCCCCGCCAGGGCCGCCACCGCGGCCGTGCCCGCCAGCCCGGTCAGGTAATTCCACCGGGCGCTGCGAAGGGCGCCGCGCCGCCGCCCCAGCTCGGAATTCAGGATGAAGGAGATCCCGGGGAATACCCCCGCCGCCAGGGCGACGGGGACGGCGGCCCACGAGATCCGCCCGCTCCCCGCCAGGACGGCGGCGCCCGCGAGGGCCAGGGCGATGCCGGGCACCCGGTTCGGGGACAGGCCGTACCTCCTCCTGCCCAGGAATCCCGTCGCGTCGGCGAAGAGGGAGAAGCCCGCCTGGCCCAGGAGGGAGAGCGCCACGGCCAGGGAGGCGCTCAAGGCAGAGAACGCGTAGTTGCAGGCGAAGATCGTCCCCACGCCGAAGATCCCGCCCAGGTAGAACCGGAGAGGTACCCTGCCCGGCTCCGAGGGCTCCCGCCGCGCAAGGGTCAGGAGGGTGACCGCCGCGAGCCCGGCCACATGGACCGCCACCGCCGCGGCCGGATAGCCTACCGCCCCGGCCAGCCGGCTGTTCACGGAGTTCATGAGAGTGATCAGGGCTCCCGTAAGGGTGGCCAGAATCGTGTACATCGTCCTACCCGCCTTCCCTGGATTGGAGTATCACGGTAGAATGGACTCGTCCGATAGGACATATGTCTTATCTGTTCGGAAATCCCGGTCAGGATTTCACAGGCTCCATGACACCCGGACCGGAACCCGGAAGGAGACCCGGATGGATGACCCGGGAGGCTACGCGCGGCGCTGGGGCCTGGACCGCCTATTGCCCCGGGACATGGCAGAAGCCCTCAGGCCGGTCCGGCGGGGTCCCGGACGGCTCATCCTGCGCTCCGGGGACCCCGCCAGGGAACTCCTCTTCTTCGTTGAGGGACGGGCCAAGGCCTACAGCATCCTGGAAAACGGCCGGGGCATCCTGGCGGCCTTCTATCAACCCCTTGAGGTCCTGGGGGAGCTGGAGCTCTTCACTTCCGACCGCTACGCCCTGAGCGTGGAAGCCCTTACCGACACCGTGTGCCTGGCCCTTCCCGCCGGGGCGGTGAAAAACGCCGTGGATCGATCCGGCCGCCTCCTGGCCTTCCTCTGCGAACGCCTGGGACGCAAGCTGGGGGAACGGGCCCAGGCGGAGTCCATCAACCTCCGCTACCCCGTGGAACGCCGCCTGGCCAGCTACCTCCTGGCCGCCACGGACTCGGAGGGCCGGATCGTCGGCACCGACGACCTGGGGGAAGTGGCGGACTTCATCGGCGCCAGCTACCGCCAGCTGGCCCGGGCCGTGCGGCGCTTCCGGGACCTGGGCATCCTGGACCGGGCCCGGGGCAGGATCCGGGTCCTGGACCGGAGCCGCCTCGATCCCCTGGCCGGGGACCGGTACGGCCGGTAGGGCCGTTGCGCCGTTCCCTGCGGGCGGCGGGGCCCTCGACGGCATCCGTCGAAGGCCCCGCGGAACCCGCCTCGCTTGACCCCCCCGGGAAGGCGGCCTATTCTTACCTCCATGAACGGCAGGCTCGGGCTTGGACGGAAGCTCGCCTACGGGGCGGGGGACCTGGGTTTCTCGGTGACGACCACCATGGCCGGGGCCTACCTCTCGGTCTTCCTGACCGACGTGGTGGGCCTGGCCCCGGCCCTGGCGGCCGCCGCCATCTTCGTGGGGCGGAGCGTCGACTACCTCAACGACCCGGTGATCGGCCACCTTGTCGACCGCACCCGGAGCCGCTGGGGCCGCAGGCGGCCCTACCTCCTCTTCGGGGCCCTGCCCTTCGGGGCGGCCTTCCTCCTCCTGTGGACCCGGCCGGCCCTCCCCTCGCCCTGGCTCCTGGCGGCTTACTACGGCGCCGCCTACGCCCTCTTCGACATCGCCGCCACCTTCGTGTACATGCCCTACTACGCCCTGACTCCGGAGATCGCCCCCTCGTACGACGAGCGTACCTCCCTGACCTCCTGGCGCATGGCCTTCTCGATCCTGGGCAGCCTCCTGGTGTTCACGGTGCCCCCGGCCCTGGCGGGAGGTTTCGGACCGGATAGCGCCCGGCGGGTCTTCCTCTTGGCCTGCGGGGCGGCGGCGGTCTCCGTGGCCCCCCTGTTCGCCTGCTTCGCCGCGGTGCGGGAGCGTCCCGAGGCTCCGATGGAGGATCGTCCGGGGATCCGGGATTCCCTTTCCGCGGCCTTCCGCAACCGGGCCTTCCTCCTGGGGGCGGGGATCTTCCTGGCCACCTGGGTCTGCCTGGACCTCCTTCAGGCCCTCATCGTCTACTACATCAAGCACGTGGTCCGCAGGGAAGCCTCCATGGACCTCATCATGGCCCTCATTTTCGTGACCGCCCTGGTCTCCCTGCCTCTATGGAACGCGGTATCGGCGCGCCTGGACAAACGGAAGTCCTACACCGTCGGGGCGGCCCTGCTGGCCCTCTGCCTGGGCACCTTAGCCTTCCTGGGCCCCGGAACCCCCCTGGCCTTCATCGCCGCGCTGTCCGTGGCGGCCGGGGTCGGGGTCGGGGCGGCCCACGTCCTGCCCTGGGCCATCCTCCCGGACGCGGTGGAGGTGGACGAGGCCGCAACCGGAGCCCGCCATGAAGGCATGTTCTACAGCTTGATCACCCTGGCCCAGAAGATGGCCAGTTCCCTGGCCCTGCCCCTGGTGCTCCTGGTCCTGGGGGCCACCGGCTACGCCCCCGGCGCGTCCCTCCAACCGGCCCGGGCGGTGAGGGGCATCCGGCTGGTAATGGGCCTGGGGCCCGCGATCCTGCTGGGCGCGGGCGCCCTCTTCGCTGCGACCTACCCCCTGGATCGGGAAGCCCACTCCCGGCTCCGGGCCGAGCTGGCCGCCCGGGCGGCCGCGTCCTCCGCAGCCCCGGCCGCAGATCCCGCCGGCGCGGCGGCCCCGCCTCCCCGGACCTCTCCGGGCACGGGGGACACGCCGTGACCGACCGTCAAGGCCCCGGAGCCGAAACGCCCGTCGAGGTCCGCCCCGTCCGGGGCCGCGATGAACTGGAATCCTTCCTCCGCTTCCCCTGGACCGTTTATTCCGGGGATCCCCTCTGGGTCCCGCCCCTCCTGCCGGAGCGCCGGGCGACCCTGGACCCGCGGCGGGGAGAGCTGTTCCGGAGGGGCGGCGAGGCGGCCCTCTACCTCGCCCGGCGGGAAAGCCGGATCGTGGGCACCGTCGCCGCCTGGAAGGATCCGGACGCCAACGCCCGGAGCGGGCGCGGGACCTGCTTCTTCGGGTTCCTAGAGTACCTGGACGATCCCGAGGCGGTCTCCT
>JBFZER010000162.1:0-3451 GCA_041306765.1 Spirochaetota bacterium
CCCTGTCCATGGGCGGCAAGGTCAAGTTCGAGTCCCCGGGCGGACAGAACATCATGGCCGCCAGCGTGATCTCCCAGCTCCAGGACGGAGCCTACAAGACCGTGTTCCCCTACGAGTACAAGGACGCGGCCCCGATCTATCCGATCCCGAAGTGGTAATCTGAGATTCCGGGGGCCGGCCGCCGGCCGGCCCCGTTCTTTCCGCGAAACCATCCTATCCCGAGAGGTTCACGGACTATGTCGTTATTTTTTCAGGTCATTTTAGACGGCCTCTGGGCCGGTCTGCTCTACGGCCTCATCGCCGCGGGCTTAAGCCTCATCTGGGGCGTCATGGACGTGCTCAATTTCGCCCATGGCGACTTCCTCATGGTCGGCATGTACGTCTCCTTCTTCCTGGGCTTCCTCTTCAAGGCGGATCCCCTGGTATCCTGGATCGCCTCCGGGCTCTTCCTGTTCCTGTTCGGGATGCTGACCTACAAGCTGATCATCTCCCGGATCCTCGGAAAGGCCATGGCTCCACTCCTGGCGACCTTCGGGCTTTCCATGATGGTGAAGAACTTCACCCTCAACCGGTTCTCTCCGAATTTCCGGATCCTGGAGACCTCCATCCTGGAGGGGCAGTCTTTCATGATCGGCGACGTGATCATCCCGCTGCCGCAGTTCGTGACATCCCTCTTCGCGCTGGTCGTTCTGGGACTGCTCTACTGGATGCTGACCCGGACCCGCTTCGGCTGGGCCGTTCAGGCTACCGCTCTGGACGGGGAGGCGGCCCGGCTCATGGGCGTCAACACAGAAAAGATTTTCCTTCTGGTCTTCGGCATCGGCGGGGCCTGCGTAGGGATCGCGGGAGGGCTGTTGCCCTCGTACCTGGCCACCCACCCGGACGTGGGGACCCTCTTCAGCCTGATCGCCTTCATGATCGTAGCCATGGGCGGCTTCGGGAGCATCCCCGGGGCTTTGCTGGCGGCTGTCATGGTAGGACTGATCGAGTCCCTGGCGGGGTTCTACATCGGTCCGGTCTACAAGTACATCGCGGTCTTCGGGATCTATCTCGTCGTCATTCTCATCCGGCCCAAGGGCCTTTTCGGGTGGTGAGCCATGGACTATAGGAAGCTTTTGTCCAAATACGGCTGGCCTCTCCTGCTGGCAGCCCTGGCCGCCCTGCCCCCGCTGGGGCTTGTAGGTCCCGGATTCTCCTCTCACGTCCTCATCTCGATCCTTCTTACCGCTGCCATGGCCCAGGCCTGGAACCTGATCGGCGGCTACGGCGGCCAGGTCTCCTTCGGGCACTCGGTCTTCTTCGGCATCGGGGCCTACGGAGCCGCTTTCGCGGTCTGCGTGGGCAAGACAAGCCCCTGGCCGGGAGTCATCGTAGGAGCGCTGCTGGCGGGCCTGACCGCGGTGATCGTGAGTTATCCCTGCTTCAAGCTCAAGGGCCACTACTTCGCCATAGCCACCTTCGCGATCGTGGAGATCTTCAACCGAGTCTTCATGATCTGGGATTGGGTGGGCGGGGCCGTGGGCTTGGACTACACGATCCTGGAGGACGGGTGGCGCAACTTCACCTGGTCCGTGGACAAGCGGGGTTACTACCTGGGAGCCTTGATCCTCTTCGCCTTGGTCTTCACGGTCACCCGGGTCATCGAGCGGTCCCGGTTCGGATACTACCTCCGAGCCGTTCGGGAAGGGCAGGAGACGGCCGAGTCCCTGGGGGTCAATTCCACGGGGGTCAAGCTGACGGCCATGGCCCTGTCCGCTTTCCTGGCGGCTCTCTGCGGGGCCTTCTTCGCACAGTACAATTTCCGGGTGGACCCGCCCATGGTCATGAGCCTGGACATGTCCATGAAGTTCGTCCTGGTGGCTATCCTGGGGGGCATCGGGACTTTCTGGGGGCCCCTGCTGGGAGCCCTGGTGCTCATCCCCCTGCAGGAGTACAGCCGCGCCTACCTGGCCAAGCTGGGCTCCGGAGTGGACCTCATCATCTTCGGCCTCATCATCATCCTCATGATGGTCTACCAGCCCGGAGGTATCATGGGCATCCTGACCGGGTCCCGCAAGAGGAAGGCCCGGCTGCGGGCCCGCCTGGCCGCGGAAGGAGGGGCTCGATGAGCGCGATGCTGAAAGTGCGTGGAGTATCCATGAAGTTCGGCGCCCTCCTGGCCAACAAGGACGTGTCTTTCGACGTGGAGGAAGGCGCCATCGTCGGCCTGATCGGCCCGAACGGGGCGGGCAAGACCACCCTGTTCAACTGCGTGGCCGGTTTTTACAAACCCGCCGCGGGATCCATCCGGTTCCGAGACCAGGAGATCGCGGGCCTGCCTTCCTACAACATCGCCCGGAAAGGACTGGCCCGGACCTTCCAGGTCGTCCGGCCCCTCAAGGAGATGTCGGTCTTCGAGAACATCCTGGTCGGGGCCTACCTGGGCCACCCGGACAACCGGCACGCCCGCAAGGTGGCGGAAGAATGCATGGAGATCTGCTTCCTCCAGGACTGGCGGGACTGGCCGGCCGGAGAAATGACCATCGGCAACAAGAAGCGCCTGGAAGTTGCCCGGGCCCTGGCCACCTCACCCAAGATGATCCTGCTGGACGAGGCGGTCGCGGGGCTCACCAGCACCGAGGTCCGGGAGATGGTGGAGGTTATTCAACGCCTCAAGGCCAACGGGCTGACGATCCTGATGGTCGAGCACATCATGGAGGCCATCATGCCCATCGCGGACAAGATCGTGGTCCTGGCCTCGGGGGAGAAGATAGCCGAGGGAGCCCCCGCGGATATCGTCCGGGATCCCAAGGTGATCACCGCGTACCTGGGTAAAAAGTACGCCGAGGCCATGGATAAGGGGGAAGGGGCATGAGCGGCCAAATCCTTCTTGCAGTAAAAGACCTCCACTGCGGATACGACGGAGTGCCCGTGATCCACGGGGTCTCCCTGGAGGTCCGGTCCGGCGAGATCGTCGCCATCATCGGGGCCAACGGGGCGGGCAAGTCCACCACCATGCGGACCATCGCCGGCCTCATGCATTCCACGTCGGGAGCTATCACCTTCGACGGCGCGGACATCACCCGCGCGCCCGCCTACTCGATCGTGGCCCGGGGCCTGGCCTACGTGCCCGAGGCGCGGCGGCTCTTCTCCAAGCTCTCGGTGCGGCAGAACCTGGAGATGGGGGCCTTCACGGTCAAGGACCGGGGCGAGGTCGCAGCGCGGCTGGACCGGGCCTTCCAGCTCTTCCCGGTGCTTAAGGATCGGGCGGGACAGATTTCGGAGACCATGTCCGGGGGTGAGCAGCAGATGTGCGCCATCGCCCGGGGCCTCATGTCCGACCCCAAGCTGATCATGCTGGACGAGCTCTCCCTGGGCCTCCAGCCGAGCATCGTCGAGAAGGTCCTGGAAACAGTGCTTCAAATCCGGAGGCAGGGAATTACCGTCCTCCTGGTGGAACAGCTGGTTCAGG
>JBFZER010000163.1:0-3348 GCA_041306765.1 Spirochaetota bacterium
GGCATCTACCTCAAAATCGATTACTATGCCGAATCCATCGACCCGGCCACCAAGACGCGTTCCGGGATCCGCTACGACAGGGCCTTCGTGTACCGGATGGATTCGCGTACGGCCGCCTATACGGACCGCTACGAGATCCTGCCCTTCGAGCCCGTGCGCTCCCGGGATGAGGATGCACCGTCACGGATCTGGGAGTTCCTGGGTGCCGCCCGGGGACGGAACCTTTTCTTCACGACCACCGACGAGGAAGGCGGAACCTTCGTCGCCGTGTACGACGGGGCGGCGAAAGCCCTGAAGCGGTTTTCCATCACCATCGAGCCCGAGGAGCTTCAGTACACCACCCTTTTCCTCTCCCCCGACGGAATCCTCTGCGCCCTCATGGGGACCCGCTTCGAGGCCAGGGTCGTGTGGTGGAGGTTCGACAAGGTCCTGCCGGGAGGCTCCCTGTGAGGCCCCTGGTTTCGGCTGTCCAGGCCTCGGAGCTGGACCGCAGCATGCGCGATACCGTCGGCGTCCCCGAGGCGGCTCTGATGGAGAACGCCGCCGCGGGGATGCTGTCGGCCCTGGTTTCCCGGGGCCTTACGGGCGGCATCGTCACGGCCCTGGTCGGCAAGGGGAACAACGGGGGGGACGCTTCTGCGATCCTCCGGAGGATAGCGTTCGGGCCGGCGGGCGCATCCGGGCCGGAACTCGGCGTCATTCTGTCCTCCGGGGAGCCGGCGGGCCTGGCGGGTCAGCAGCTGAAGGCGGCCCGGGCCTGCGGGACCCGGGTGCTTTCCTGGGAGACTGACGAGTCCGCCTGCCGGGAACTCCTGGCGCGGTCCTCCCTGGTCCTGGACGGCATTGCGGGGACCGGCCTGTCCGGCCCCCTCCGGCCCCGGGAGGCGGCCCTCGTCGAGGCGGCGGTCGCCCGCGGCGCCGTGGTCGCGGCGGTAGACGTGCCCTCCGGGATCGGCGATTCCGTTCCCGATGGGTCTCCGGTCCTGCGTGCGGATCTGACCCTCTGCGTGGAGCCTCTGAAGGCCTGCCTGTACCGGCCCGCCCTCCGACCCCTCGCGGGCAGTATCGTCCCGATCTCCGGGGTCTTCCCCCGGGACTCGGGCGCGGAATCCCGGACTATCCTCATGGAAGACGGGGATCTCCCGACCCTGGTCCCGCCCCTGCGGCCGGAGGCCCACAAGTACGAGAGGGGACACTGCCTGGTGTTCGCGGGGGATACGGGCAGCAGCGGGGCCGCAGTCCTGGCTGCCCGGGGGGCGACGGCCGGGGGCGCGGGCCTGGTGACCCTGTACGTCCGGCCTGCCCTCTGGACCGCTGCCGCCTCGTCCCTGGCGGGGGAGATCGTGAAACCCCTTCCGGAGGATGCCTCCGGCATCGACCTGGGCAGGGCAGGAGCGGCCGTGGCGGGCCCCGGCTGGGGCCGGGACTCCGCGGCGGCATCCGTCCTCCGGAGGCTCTGGGACTCGCCCTTGCCCCTGGTCCTGGACGCGGACGCCCTGGCACTGCTTCGGGACCTGGACCTCCCGGCCCGGGCCGCCCCCCTGGTCCTGACCCCTCACCCCGGGGAGGCCGAGAAGCTTTCCGGGATGCCGGCGTCCGAATTCCTCCGGACGCCCGAAGGGGCCTTGGAGGGCTTGTGCCGGCGATGGAACGCCGTGGTGGTCCTCAAGTCCCGGGTCACCTGGATCGCCCATCCGGACGGACGTTTCGCGGTCCGCGACGGAATGGACGGGTCCCTGGCCGTCGGGGGAAGCGGGGACGTCCTGGCCGGCCTGTGCGGGGCACTCCTCGCCCGGGGCGTCCCGGCCTTCGAGGCCGCACAGGCTTCCGTCCTGGCCCACGGAATGGCGGGCGCCTCCGCCGGTTCCGCCCTGGGCCACTACGGGGCGGACGCCCTGCCCGGATTCGCCGCAAAGATCCTCGGGGGTCTCCATGGTCAATAAAGGCCCCGAAAGCCGGATCCCCGAGGACGGGGGAATCTCCGAGGACGGCATAGTCCGACATTACAGCCGGGAGCGGCGATTGGCGAACGCCTCGCCGGAGGTCCGATGGCTGTCCCGGCAGTACGGAGCCAAACGTCCGGGGATCCTGGGATCCCTGCTGGCCACGGGCCCCCTTCGGTTCATGTTCTTCGCCCTGCTTTTGTTCATGGCCGCCGGAGCCCTCCTTTCCTTCCTGGCGGGCAGGGAGGATTCCGGACTCCTGGGAGGCCAACTCTACAAAGCCGCGGCCTTCCGGTTCGGGGATACCGTATACATCACCGTGATCCGGAACTCCCGGGACGGTGAGGCCTACCAAGGCCCCCTGTCGCTGGCGGCCTACCTGGACGGCAGGCCCGCCGCCTCCGGGAATTTCGCGGCGGGTCCCGCCGCGAAGGAGGAGTACCGCCTGACCGCCTCATCCCCGGAGCCCGCCCGGAGGCTGGCGGTGCGGGTGGAGGCGGGGGGGCTGAAACTGGAGCTCACCGCGCCGGTGAAGTAGAGGGAGCACCGGGGGGACGCGGCGCCATCCGGTTCGGCGGCCTTTGCGGGAGAATTCCGCTTGCCTTGACCGCACCCCGGCTTTGGGGTAGATTGATAGGGTGGTAAGGAACGGATCGGGGGATGCCGCATGATTCAATTCTATTTCCTCAGCGTCCTGCTGAACGTCCTGGGGGGCTACGCCCTCCTGGTGCAGGGCGGCGAGGACAAGGGAACGAAGTTCGACGGGGTGCGCAACTTCCTCAAGGACATGACGGTCCGGCTGGTTCTGGGCGTCCTGGCTGTAATCGTGGGCTTTTTCAAGCTCCTTACGGTCATGCGGGGAGACATCCCCATCGTCGGGGACTTCCTTCCCGCCCTTGCCGGCCTGGCTTCCGGTTTTTCCCTCCTCCTCGAGTTCTACCGCAGCAACTCCAACGTGACCACCGACACCCTGGAGCGGATGGACCGCATCTTCACCGCGAACCGTCGGATCGTGGGCGTTTCTTCCATGATCGTCGGATTCGTCCACTTCCTGTTCGCCTCGGTCCTCTTCCTCTAGCCCATGCCCGACTCCGTGGCGGGAATCGCCCTCCGGAACGATCTGGTTTTCGCGGCCCGCCGTAAACCCGGCGGTTCCATGGGCGGCAAGTGGGAATTCCCCGGGGGAAAACTGGAAATCGGGGAAAGCCCCGAGGAGACCTTGGTCCGCGAGTTCCGGGAGGAACTCGGCCTCGGAATCCGCCCGGGCGCACTCCTGGGGGAATCCGAGTTCGAGAACGGCGGCGTCCGCTTCCGCCTCCGGGCCTACCGGGTCGACTTCGAGGGCGAGCCCGCCTTCCTGGCGGAGCACGAAGAGGTCCGCTGGCTGACCCGGGCGGACCTTGAG
>JBFZER010000164.1:0-6387 GCA_041306765.1 Spirochaetota bacterium
AGCAGGATGGTGAGGTCGAACTTGTCGCGGATTTGGACGATGAAGTCCATGAGCTCCAGGGACTCCTGGGGGTTCATGCCCGCCGCGGGCTCGTCCAGCAGGAGGAGGGCCGGCTTGGTGGCCAGGGCCCGCACGATCTCCAGCCGCCTCTGCTTGCCGTAGGGCAGGGAGACCGCGGACTCTTCCGCCGCCCCGGCCAGGCCCACGGATTCCAGAAGGGACATCGCGAACCCGTGGGCTTCCCGGTTCTTCCGAAGATAACCCGGGGTATGGAGGACGGAGGTGAAGAAGTTCACCCCCATGCGAAGATGGCAGGCCACCAGGACGTTCTCCAGGACGTTCATCTCCTTGAAGAGGCGGATGTTCTGGAAGGTCCTCGCTATGCCCAGGTCCGTGATCCTGTGGGGCGGGGCCCCCGTCACGTCCCTGCCCCGGAAATGGATGCGTCCCTCCGTGGGCGCGTAGACCCCGGTGATCATGTTGAAGGCCGTGGTCTTGCCCGCGCCGTTCGGGCCGATCAGGCCCACGATCTCGTTCTTCTCGATCTCGACGTTGAGGTCCGCGACGGCGGTGAGTCCCCCGAAGCGCATGGTCATGCTTTCGGTGCGCAGCATCAGCGTCCCCCCTTCCCGCCGGACCTGCGGCGCGGCAGCAGGCCCGAGGCGGACAGCATGTCCCAGGAGAACTCCTTGTTCCCCATCAGACCCCGCTGCCGGTACAGGACCACCATCATCAGCAGGATGGAGAAGATCACCATCCGGAGTCCCGGCAGGCCGTTGGTCTTGAGAAACAGGAAGTTCATGGGCATGTCCAGGAAGCGCAGGGCCTCCATCAGCACGGTCACGATGATGGCCGCCAGGACGGAACCCGTGATGGATCCGTTGCCCCCCAGGACCACGATCAAAAGGATGTTGAAGGTCAGGGTAAGGATGAACATCTTGGGGTCGATGGTGGTGATCATGTGGCCCAGGAGGGCCCCTCCCACGCCGGCGAAGAAGCTGGAGGCGACGAAGGATACGATCTTGACCCGGGCGACGTTCACGCCCATGGCCTCGGCGGCCACCTCGTCGTCCCGGACGGCCTTCAGGGTCCGGCCGTAGCTCGACCGGAGCAGGAGGACCATGAACAGGACCGTCGCGGCCGCGCAGCCCCAGACCACCCAGGTGGTGGAGTACTTGGGAATGCCTTTCAGTCCCTGGGCCCCGTTCGTCAGGGTCTGGGCGTTGGTGATGAGCACCCGGATGATCTCGGAAAAACCCAGGGTGGCGATGGCCAGGTAGTCGTCCCGGAGGCGCAGGACCGGGGCCCCGATCAGGAAGCCCACGAAGCCCGCCGCGGCTCCCGCGATCAGCAGGGCCAGGAGGAAGGGGAGCTGGACGCCCCGCAGCCAGGGCACGATGGGGGCGAGGAAGTAATTCATCTCCTTGAGGGCCGGCGACATGGTCAGGAGGGCGCTGACGTAGGCGCCCACGGCCATGAAGCCCGCGTGGCCCAGGGAAAAGAGCCCCGTGAATCCGTTCACCAGGTTCAGGGAGAGGGCCAGGACGATATAGATGGCCGAGAGATTGAGGATCCTCACGGCGAATGCGCCAAGGTAAGCGTCCCCGACCGCGATCAGGGCGGCCAGGAAGGCCAGGCCCGCGAGGTTGCGGATCCAGGCGCGGGAGAGGGTTTTCTTGTCCATGGCTACACCTTCACCGTCTGGGACTTGCCCAGCAGGCCCGCGGGCTTGACCAGGAGCACCACGATCAGGAGCACGAAGGCGAAGGCGTCCCGGTAGCCGGTCAGTTCGGGCAGGAAGGCGACGATCATGATCTCTATGATCCCCAAAAGGAAGCCGCCCAGGACGGCGCCGGAGATGTTGCCGATCCCGCCGATGACCGCCGCTATGAAGCATTTCAGGCCGGGCATCACGCCCATCAGGGGGTTCAGCTGGGGGTACTTCATCGTCCACATGATCCCGCCCAGGCCCGCCAGGAGGGATCCGATGCCGAAGGTGAATGAGATGGTCTTGTTGACGTCCACGGCCATGAGGCGCGCGGCGTCCAGGTCCGTGGATACCGCCCGCATGGCCAGCCCCGTCCTGGTCCGGTTCACGATCCAAAGGAGGACGAAGAGGCTTGCGAAGGCGATGACGGGGATGAAGAGGCTGACCGAGAGGATGGACACGGAGCCGAACTTCACCACCGTGTCGAAGAGGGGGATGCTGGCGAAGCTCTTGGGCCTTCCCCCGAAGATCACGATGCCCAGATTCTCGATCAGGAAGGAGGCGCCGATGGCGCTGATCATCACGGAGATCTTGGGAGAGTCCCGGAGGGGGCGGTAGGCCACCCGTTCCAGGCCGATGCCGAAGAGGGCCGTGAGGCCGATGGCCACGATGAACGCGGCCCACCAGGGCATCAGGAGCAGGGAGATCGCGTAAAACGCGAAATAGGGTCCCAGCATGAATACGTCGCCGTGGGCGAAGTTGATGAGCCTGAGGATGCCGTAGACCATCGTGTAGCCGATCGCTATCAGGGCGTACAGGCTTCCCAGGCTGAGCGCGTTGGCGAGCTGCTGGAAGAAGGTGGACAACTCCATGGTACGGATCCTTTTTGAGGGCTGAATAAAACGCCCGCGCCGGCGGCCGGATGGCGGTCCCGTGACGCGGGCTTTTACCCCCGGCCCGGGGGCTTTCCCCCCGCCGGCCGGCTTGTCGTGCGGATTCTCTTACGGGTTGACCGTGGTCTTGTATACGAACTTCCCGTCCTTGACTTCCTTGATCACCGCGCTCTTGATCGGGTCCCCGTTGGCGTCCAGGGTGACGTAGCCCGCGGCGCCCGCGAAGCCCTTGGTCACGGCGATGGCGTCCCGGATCTTGACCGGATCGATGCTGTCGGCGCGCTTGATCGCGTCGATGGCCAGGAGGTAGCCGTCGAAGCCGAGCACCGCGGTGCCCGAGGGCAGCTTGCCGTACTTCTTCTGGTACTCTTCCACGAAGGTCTTGGAGAGCGGGGTGAGGGGGGCGTCGTTGTCGAAGAAGGCGGACATCACCGCGCCCTCCACGGCCTGCTTGCCCACGTTCACGAACTCCGCGATCTCCCAGGTGTCGCCGCCCAGGAAGGGGGCCGTGATCCCGAGCTCCCGGGCCTGCTTGATGATCAGGGCGCTCTCGGTGTAGTTGCCGGGGGCGAAGATGACGTCCGGCTTGAGGCTCTTGACCTGGGTCAGCTGGGCGGAGAAGTCCTGGTCGTTGGTGTTGTAGTTGAGCTCCGCGAGGATCGCCTTCGGGTCGCCGGTCAGCTGCTTGAAGGCGTCGGCGAAGAACTTGGCCAGGCCCACGGAGTAGTCGTTGGACACCTCGCGGATGATGACGGCCTTCTTGGCCTTCACGTCCTTGAACGCGTAGTTGGCCATGACGGTGCCCTGGAAGGGATCCAGGAAGCAGACCCGGAAGTAGAAGTCGTTGTCCTTGGTCACCAGGGGGTTCGTGCAGGACAGCCCGATGGCGGGGATCTTTTTCTCCTTGAAGATCGGGCCGGCGGCCATGGAGAGCCCCGAGCCCCAGGAGCCCAGGACCACGTTCACCTTGTCGCTGTCCACCAGGCGCTGGCCGGCGTTGGCGGCCTCAACCTTGTCGGACTTGTTGTCCGCGATGACCAGCTCGACCTTGTATTCCTTGCCGCCGACGGTGACCGTCGGGTACAAGCTCTGGGCCAGGCGGATGCCGTCGACTTCCTCGGCGCCTCCCGCGGCGTTGGCTCCGGTGAGGGGCTCGAAGACTCCGAACTTGACTACGTTGGCGTCCTGCTTGGCGGGGCCGGAGCCGCCGCACCCGACCAGGGCCAGGACTGCGAGGGCCGCGAGGACGACCGCATATCGCTTCATAGATGCCTCCTTGTGAGCGATTTCTTGCGAAGTTGGATAGAGCATCCTATCGTGTGAATCGATAAAAGTCAAACTGTTTTTCTTAATAGAAACGGTATTTCTATTCTCGAAATAGGGAGTACGCCTCGAGTTCCCAGGCTCCCGGACTCCGCGTCCTTCCCGGGAACCCGGGCAGGACGGAATATTGATTCCCGGATCCCTTCTGGGTATATTCCTTATTATGAAAGTCATAAAAAGGCTTGCATCGTCGTCCGCCTGGGCGCTGGCCGCCCTTGCCGCGGCCGCGGCCCTCTCCTGCGTGCCCTCGGGACCCGGATCGTCGAAGGGATCCTCCGCGGGGGAGGCCGAACCGCCCGCGATCGAGACCGCAGCCGCTGGAGGCCCCCTGGTGATAAAGAAAGCCGCGGACCCGTCGAACGTCTGCTTCGTACCCTCCGAGGATGTGCGCGCCCGCCTGGGCGACGACGCCTACGCCGTGGTCGCCGAAGGCGCCACGGAGCCTCCTTTCCGGAACGCCTATTGGAACAACCATGCCCAGGGGATCTATGTGGACGCCGTGGACGGCACCCCCCTGTTCAGCTCCCGGGAGAAGTACGACTCCGGCACGGGCTGGCCCTCGTTCTGGACCCCGATCTCCCAGGACCGTCTGGAGCTCGTCGAGGACCTGTCCTTCGGCATGCGCCGGGTCGAGGTGCTCTCCAGGTCTTCCGGGGCCCACCTGGGCCACGTTTTCGAAGACGGGCCGGCTCCCACGGGTCTGCGGTACTGCATGAATTCCGCTTCCCTGCGCTTCATAGCCCGGGGGGACCTGGCGAAGGAAGGCTACCCGGAGCTCGCGAAGCTGTTCGAGTGATCCTTCGGTCCGGGGCCGTGCAACCCGGAGGCCCGGGGGCCTGTCCAAGGTAGGTGAGAGCGCCCGGGGAGATTGCCATATCGACAGTATCCCTTCCCGGAGATCCGCGCCCGAATCCGTCCCAAGGGAGTCCCATGTCCGACCGACTCATGTCCTACCGTTCTTCCCATGAACGCCGTTACAGCCTGGGGGAGGAGATCGCCAACGGGGTGACCCACGGTGCGGGAGCCCTCCTGTCCGTGGCGGCTCTGGTGATCCTCGTGATCGCAGCCGTCCTGCGGGGGAGCCCGAGGCACGTCGCGGCCTACTCCGTGTTCGGTTCCTCCCTCATCGTCCTGTATACGATGAGCACCCTGTACCATTCGGTCACCGACCCCCGGGTCAAGCGGGTCCTCGAAATCCTGGACCACTCTTCCATCTATATCCTGATAGCCGGAACCTACACGGCCTTCGCCCTGACCGCCCTGCCCCCTTCCCTGGGGTGGTGGATCTTCGGCGCCGAGTGGGGCCTGGCCCTGGTCGGCATCGCCCTGAAGGCCGCCTGGTTCGACCGCTGGAAGATGCTGTCCGTGCTGGGGTACGTGGCCATGGGATGGCTGGTAGCTCCCGCGGTGGGCGCCCTGAGGGAGAGCCTGCCGGATCGGAGCGTGGCCTTCCTCGTGGCCGGGGGGATAGCCTACACGGCGGGCACCGTCTTCTACGCGGTCAAGCGGGTGAAGTGGTTCCACGCGGTCTGGCACCTTTTCGTCCTGGCCGGGAGCGCCCTGCACTTCGTTTCGGCCCTCACGGCCCTGCCGGGGGCGTGACCCGCCCCGGTGTCACGAAGATTGTGACGGCAGGTCCGCTGCCGGGGTCCCGAACAGCTCCGCCCGGGCGAGATCCAGGGCGCGCTCCCGGCGGGCGGGATCGACGCGGATACTTGCCGCCCCGGGATACCGGAGCGCCAGCTCCTGTGCCAGTTCCGGACGCACCACCAGGATCACGAGAGGGCCCGCCGGATCCTGGCGGCCGCTGTCCAGGCCGGAACGTCCCGCTTCGGCGATCCTCCGGTCCAGGGCCCGCAGGGAGGGTTCCAGCCCCGCTCCCAGCCGGAGTTCCACCGGGCCGACCTCGTCCAGCACGACCAGGCGGAGGCCGGACTCCAGGGCGGAGCGGATCGCCCGGTTAGCCTGTTCGAACCCTTCTTCCGAGAAGCTCCATCCCTTCCAGCGGGGGCCTCCCAGGTCCCGGACCGTGGATCCCAGCTCCCGCTCCTCCCCGGAGGCCAGGTCCCGGGCCCGGCAGCCGATTTTATCGCCTCCCGGGCCGAAGACCGGCGGGCAGGCCAGTCCTCCGGCGGAATACCCACGCCGCCGGGCTTCCCCGGCCAGGAATTCGCAAAGGGTGGACTTCCCGGAGCCCCGTTCTCCTGTCAGCAGCAGGACGCGTGCGGACCCGGGTCCGGCCGGCGCGGCCCGGGGCGGACAGCCGGGTTCGCCGGAGCTCAATCGGTCAGCTCCGTGAAGGCGGTTTCCACGTACCTCCGCAGGCGGTTGATGAACCGCGCCGCCGGGGCGCCGTCGATCAGGTCGTGGTTGAAGATCGCCGTGAGGTTGATCATCTCCCGGACCCGGACCTCGTTCCCCCGGACAACCGCCTTTTTGGACACGCTCCCGATCGCGAAGGAG
>JBFZER010000165.1:0-3942 GCA_041306765.1 Spirochaetota bacterium
TCCCATCCCGGAGGGCCGGCCCTGGTCCTGGCCGGGCCGGGTACGGGCAAGACCACGGTTCTCATCCGGCGGATAGCCCGGGTGCTGGAGACGGGGGCCGATCCGTCCTCGATCCTGGCCCTGACCTTCACCAGCAAAGCCGCCCGGGACCTCCGGGACCGGTTGGAGCGGAACCTGGGCCCCGGTCCCGCCGGGGCCGTCACGGCCTCCACGTTCCACGCCTTCTGCCTGTCCCTGCTCCGGGAGCACTCCGCGGCCGCGGGGCTCCCGGCGGATTTCCGCGTACTCGGCCCCGAGGAACGGGAAGTCCTTCTCGGGAACGTAGCCGGCAGGCGGGCAGGCGCCCTGGGAACCTACGCGGAAGGTAGAAAGCGGCGGCTCCTCCTCCCCGGGGAGGATACGCCCCGGCTTGGGCCGGGGGCGCGGGCCGCCTTGGCCGAAGCGCTTGCTCAGGCCGGACCTCCGGGAGAAGCCCCGTTCAACCCGGACCTCGAATCCCTCTATGCGGACTACCGGGCCCGGCTCAAGGCCGCGGGAGCCCTGGACTTCGACGACCTGCCGGCCGGCGCGGTCCGGCTCCTGTCCGCCCGGCCGGAAATCCTCTCGGCCCTTCGGGATCGGTACCGCCGGATCTATGTGGACGAGTACCAGGACGTGAACCTGGCCCAGTACGCCCTGGTCCGCATCCTGGCCCCCCCGGAGTCCTTCCCGGATCAAGGGTCCGCCGGTTTGGACCCGGAGACTCCCGGGGTGCCGGCCGAGCTCCTCGTCATAGGGGATCCCGACCAGTCCATCTATTCCTTCCGGGGGGCGGATCCCCGGTTCATCGCGCGGTTCCGATCGGACTACCCCGGCGCGCGGATCTACTCCCTGGCAAGGAGCCGGCGCTGCGCCCCGGCCATCCTCGGGGCCGCGGGCCGGCTCTCCGGCCGGCTGTTGGAGGGCGAAGGGACCGTTGCCCTGCTGGAGCGGAACGAGGCGCCCACGGACAAGTCGGAGGCGGAGGGCATAGCCCGCCGGATCGACCGGTTGATCGGCGGAACCCGGTTCTTCGCCCTGGACAGCGGAACCGCCGGCGGAGAGCCTGCGGGTACCCTCCGCTGTCTTTCGGAGTGCGCGATCCTGGTACGGACCGCCGCCCAGTTCCCGGCCCTGGAGAAGGCCCTGGGGGATCACGCCATCCCGTACGTCGCCGGAGGCGCCCGGCCCTGGTGGGAAGAAGACCCTTCGTACCTGAAAGGTCCGGCCCCGGGGGAGCCCGGGGAGGAGGATCCGGCCCGAGGCGTGCCTGCCGGCCCCCGGGGCGAGGCCGTCCGGCTGCTTACGGTTCACGCCGCCAAGGGCCTGGAGTTCGACTACGTCTTCGTGGCGGGCCTGGAAGAGGGGCTCTTCCCCTTCACCCAGTACGAGGAAACGACCCAGGAAGACCTCATCCGGGCTCGGATCGAGGAGGAGCGAAGACTTCTGTACGTGGCCGTCACCCGGGCCCGGATAGGCCTCTCCCTGTGGCGTGCGAGAGCCCGGACCTTCCGGGGCCGAAGGCTCGCCCTCCCGCCCAGCCGATTCCTGGCGGAGATCGAGGATATGGTACCGACGGCGGACAAGGACCGCGGGTACCGGAGGGATCCCCAGCGGTCCCTGTTCCCCGCGGAGCCGGAGGCACGGTCATGAACGTGGAAACCGCCCTGACCCTCCTGGATTCCGCCCTCCCCCTGCCCGGGGAGGCCTCCCGGGCGTCCATGATCCCCGAATACCGCCGAGGGCCCGCCCCGGATCCGGATCCCTCGGGATGGAGGGAGGCCTCGGTGCTGATCCTCCTCTACCCCGCGGACGGTCAGGCTCTCTTCCCCCTGATCCAGAGAACCACAGGCACAGGGGTGCACGCCGGCCAGGTCTCCCTGCCCGGGGGGGCCCGGGAGAGCGGGGAATCCTACTGGGCGTGCGCCCTGCGGGAGACCTCCGAGGAACTCGGCCTCGACACCGGGGATGTCCGGATGGTCCGTGAGCTGAGCCCCCTGCGCGTGCCCCCCAGCCGCTTCCTGGTACGTCCCTTCGTGGGCGCCCTGGAAGCCCGCCCCCGATTCCACCCCGCACCCGCGGAGGTCGAGCAATGGTTCGAAACCTCCCTGGATGAACTTCTTTCCCCCGCGTCCCGGGAGGAAGACTGCGTGGAGCGGGAGGGCCGCCTCTGGCGGATCCCCTTCTTCCGGCTGGCCGGACGCCGGGTCTGGGGAGCCACGGCGATGATATTGGCGGAACTGAGGTCGGTGGTCAGTGGACAGTGGACGGTGGACAGTGAACGGGAGTGATTCCCGTATCACGGCAGAATCCCACGTCATAGCGTAGTCACCCTCCGCGTCCGGAGGGCATTTCCGTCCACTGACCACCGTCCACCGATCACTTCACCTTGAACCTCAGCACCGTCCTGAGCTTCTCCGGGGCCGTCTTCCGGGGATCGGACATGTAGATCTCCCGGTGGACCTTGGATACCCGAGTCAGCCCTCGGGCCGCGCAGAACTCCTCCATCCGGGCGAAGCTGGCGGGCTCCGCGTCATAGGGGCCCAGGTGGGTCATCTGGACGCAGGGCCCTTCCTCGACCACCTCGAACCGGGCGTCCCCGATCCGCGGGAGAGGCTTCTTCGCCTTGACCCGCTCGAGGACCGAGCGGGCGTACTCGCGGGTGACGAAATCGGGTTGGCGAATCATCAGGTCGAAGACATAATCGCTCTTGGACGGCCTCGCGTCGCCCCGGGCCTTGGCCTCCTCGGAGACGTCCCAGACCCCCTCCAGGGGGAAGACCGAGTACTCCCGGTAGCCCTCCGGCGCGGTGCCCGACCTGGGAGACATCCGCACCGCGTAGGCCAGGGCGTAGAGGACCGCCATGTACTCCGGAAACTCCGGCCCGTTGGGATCTCCGGCTCCCCGGATCGCGAAAAACCGGAACGCCGGCATCGTGACGAACTCCGGCTCCGTCCCGGGGAGGTAGTAGGCCTTGTCGGTCTTCTTCCAGTCCAGCTTCATGGATCCTCCTATAGAGGCCGCACGGGCTCGCAGATGTCGATGACAAACCTGCCCTCCGGGTGCGTATCCGGCTCGGCCAGGTAGACCTCGTAGCACATCCGGTCGTCGGGCTGCCAGCCCGAGGAGGGGAACCACTCGCCCATGAGGGCGTCCCAGGCCGCGCCGAACTGGTCCGGGGCGATCTCGAAGCGGGCCACCGCGAACTTTCCGCCCGGGATGGTCATGAGGTTGACGTCCCCGGAGACCTCGGTGCCGGGCGGCACGGTCAGGCAGGCGCTGGAGCGCAGCTTGGAGGTCTCCGTGGCCTCCGGGGAGTCGTGGTAGACCGCCAGGGTCCGGGCTCCCGGCAGGGCGAAGAGCCCCCGGGGCCCGGCCCACCGGGCCAGGCGCCCGAAGGCCTCGGGGATCCCGTCGAAGGGTCCCACGTGGCGGGCGTAGGCCACGGTCAGTTCCGGAAGATCCTTGATCTCGACCTTGTAATCAAGCTTCGGCATGTCCTTCCTCCTTGTCCCCTCGGGGACGATGGAGGAAGGATACCCGGACCCGCCCATCCATGCTTGCGGACCCTTGCGGTCCTCTTGACCGGGCGTACCGTCCTCTTGATCCTGCTTGCTCCCGTCCCAGAGGCGGCGGCGCCCTTCCCGGCCCAGGTCCCTCCACTCGGACGCGGTGACGCCGAACCTCTCCCGGAAAGCCCGAGCGAAGACCGAGGGGCCGGAAAACCCGGAGGCCAGGGCGATCTCCGTCACGGACAGCCCGGGATTGTCCGCCAGCAGGGCGGCGGCCCGCTGGAGCCTGACCCGCTTGAGGAAATCCGAGACCGTCTCCCCCACGACTCCCGAGAATACCCGGTGGAAGTGGAAGCGGGAGAAGGCCGCGGCGTCCGCGATCTGGTCCAGGCCGATATCCTCGCCGAAGCGG
>JBFZER010000166.1:0-9900 GCA_041306765.1 Spirochaetota bacterium
TTCAACCGCAACATCCTCCGGTGGCTCGAGAGCGAAAACGCGCGGGCCGTGTATTTCGGCCAGGACGACATCCTATGAAAAACCGCCAAGCGAGGAATCCATGACCGAAAAAGCCGTAACCATCAAAAACCGGGCGGGAATCCACGCGCGGCCCGCCGCGCTGATCGTCCAGACCGCCTCCAGGTACAAGTCCAAGATCTTCATCGAGAAGAATTCAGACCGCATCAACGCCAAGTCCATCATGGGCATCATCACCCTGGGCGCGGGGTTCGGGGTCGAGCTCCGCATCCTGGCCGAGGGGGAGGACGAGGGCGAAGCCGTGGAAGCCCTCTCCCTGCTCTTCGACAGGAAGTTCGAGGAGGAATGAAGGTCCCCGAGGGGCCGGGTCCGGCGCCCCGGTTCGGACTGGCCGCCCTCATCGCAGCCTTCGCCCTGGTTTCCGCCGGATCCTTCCTGCTGGCCCGAAGCGTCCTGCTTTCCGGGACGCCGAGCCCCGGAACCCCGGTCCTGGTCTTCGCGGGCCTGCTTTCCATGGTACCCCTTTCGCTCCTGGGAATCCTCGTCTATCGCCTGCGGCGCTTGGTCGTGGACTACCGCCGCCGCGGCTACGGAAGCCGACTGCGGGCCAAGCTGGTCCGGCAGTTCCTCCTGGTTGCCCTGCTGGCCTCCATCCCCCATGGGGTTTTCCTGGGAGCCCTCCTGCGGGTCGCCGTGACCGCCCCCTGGTCGGCGGTCACGATGGACGCCCTGGACACGGGATTCCGGGTGGCCGTAGCCTTCCAGGAGGAGCGGCTGGCGCGGCTTGCCTACCTGGCGGAACGGGACGCTCCGGTCCTGGGCGAACGGCTCGGCTGGGATCCGGCATCCCTGCTCGCCGCCCTGGTCGAACGCGACCGGGGGGCGGCGGCGGTGGAAGTCTTCCGGGACGGCCTGTCGGCCGGATTCGCCGGCGCCCGGGAGGCCCGGCTGGGGGATGTGACCGCGGCGTCCCCGGGCCCCCTGTCCCGCATCGGCGCCGGAGACGCGGTCTACCTCCGCCACCTGGCCCGGGCGCCGGGCCCGAAGGGGATTTCCGTGGCGGTCAGCCTGCTCCTGCCCCCGGAGATCGACCGGGCCGCGGCCGCCCTGGGACGCACTCGAAGGCTGGCCGCCGTGCCGGGATTCATGGACCGCAGGTTCGCCCTTTTCCTGGCCCTCTACTGGTTCCTCTTCGCCCTCCCGCCCCTCCTCGTGGCGCTCCTGGCGGGCCTGGCCGCCGCGGAATCCATCGTCCGGCCGGTCGCGGCCCTGGAGGACGCGGCTCTGGCCGCCGCCCGGGGCGACCTCTCGCCCCGCCTCCTGCCCCGGCCCGGGGACGAACTGGGGGGCCTCGTGTCCGCATGGAACCGGATGCTGGCCGGAGTGGAGGCCGCCCGGTACGAAGCCGCCGCGGCGGAAAAAGTCGCGGCCTGGCGGGACATCGCCCAGCGCCTGGCCCACGAGCTCAAGAACCCCCTGACCCCGATCCGGCTCTCCGCCGAGCGGGTCCTGCGCCGTTGGCAGGCCGATCCGGCCTCGATCGGGGAGATCCTGGAACCCTCCATGCTCGCCGTCCTTCAGGAGACGGAGGTCATGAACGCCCTGCTGACGGACTTCCGCTCCTTCGCGCGGCTCCCGGAGCCCTCTCCGGACTGGACCAACCTCCGCGCCCTGGTGGAGGAATCCTGCGCTCCGTACCGGGCATCCTTCCCGGAAGCCCGGTTCGACGCCTCGGGAGTGGACCCCGACCTGATCCTCAGGGTGGACCGGACCCGGATGCGCCAAGCCCTGGAGAACCTGATAAGCAACGCCCTGGACGCCACGGACGGGAAGGGCGCGGTCTCGTTCCGCTCCGACCTTGTCAAGGCCGCGGAATCCCGCTATTGTAGGCTCCAGATACGAGATACGGGCCGCGGGATCCCGCCGGAAATCCGGGACCGCATCTTCGCCCCCTATTTCACGACCAAGCGCGCGGGGACCGGGCTGGGCCTTTCCATCACAGAGCGCATCGTCCAGGACCACGGAGGGCGGATGCGGTTCGAGTCCGAGCCCGGGGCCGGCACCGTCTTCTTCCTGGACCTCCCGTTCGACTCCTAAAAAGGAACGCGCCCGAATGAACACGATCCTGGTGATCGACGATGAACCCGCCATACGCGCAGCGGTGCGAGACATACTCCAGGACGAGAAGTACCGCGTGCTCCTGGCGGAAGACGGGATCGTCGGCCTCGGGATCCTGGAAACCGAGCGGGCGGACCTTGTCATCCTGGACGTGCGGCTGCCCCGGATGGGCGGCATGGACGTGCTCAAGGAGATCCGGCACCGGAAGCCGGACCTGGAGGTCCTGGTCGTGTCCGGCCACGGGACCATCGACATGGCCGTCCAGGCTGTGCGCCTGGGAGCGTTCGACTTCATCGAAAAGCCCCTTTCCATCGACCGCCTTCTGACCGCCGTCCGGAACGGCCTTTCCATGGCGTCCCTGAGGGCGGAGAACCGCCGACTCCGCAGCGCAGTCCTGAGCGAGGACGAGATCGTCGGCGATTCCGCCGCCATCCGGGAGGTCCGGGACCTGGCGGACCAGGCGGCCCGGAGCGACGCCCGGGTCCTCATCACCGGGGAGAACGGGACCGGCAAGGAGCTGGTCGCCCGCAGGATCCACCGGGCCTCCCCCCGGGCCCCGGGCCCCTTCGTGGCGGTCAACTGCGCGGCCATCCCGGACACCCTGATCGAGAGCGAGCTCTTCGGCCACGAGAAGGGAGCCTTCACGGACGCCGTATCAAGGCGGATCGGCAAGTTCGAGGCCGCGGACGGCGGCACCCTCTTCCTGGACGAGATCGCGGACATGAGCCTTGCCGCCCAGGCCAAGGTCCTGCGGGTCATCCAGGACATGCGCTTCGAGCGGGTCGGCGGCGAGGGGTCCCTGCAGGCCGACGTCCGGGTAATGGCGGCGACCAACAAGGATCTGGGGGCCGGGATCGCGGCGGGACGATTCCGGGAGGACCTCTACTTCCGGTTGGCAGTAGTCCTGGTCCGGGTGCCCGCCCTGCGGGACCGCCGGGAGGACGTGCCCGAGCTGTGCCGGCGCTTCCTGGCCCAGAGGCCCGGAGGAAACGGCGAGGGCCGCGAACTGTCGGCTGCGGCCCTCCGCTTCCTGTCGGGGCACGATTGGCCGGGGAACGTCCGGGAACTCCGGAACCTCATGGAACGGGTGTCCGTACTGTCCGACGAGAGGGAGATCTCCGAGGAGACGGTCCGGCGCCTTCTCGGCGCCGGGGAGCGCGTCCTTCCCGATCCGGGGCTCCTGCCCGAGGAGTACGGCGGCTTGAAGCTCCTGGAAGCCAAGGAACGATTCGAGCGGAAGTATCTTGTACAAAAACTGCGGGAAAGCGAGTATACTATCACAAAGGCCGCACAGGCCGCCGGGATCTACCCCAGCGCCCTGCACGCCAAGATGAAGAAATTCGGGATAGAGAGCGGAGAATGAAGGACCTGACGGACCGTCAGAAGGAAGTGCTGGCCTATATCTCCTCCTTCTCCGAGGAACACTCGTACCCGCCCACCATCCGCGAGATCGCGGAACGCTTCGGCATCTCCGTGAAGGGTGCCTACGATCACGTGAAGGCCCTGGAGCGCAAGAAAACCCTGCGCCTCGGGGAAAACCGTTCCCGCTCCATCGAGGTGCTCTCCCGGGAAAGGCCCGGCGCCCGGTACGCGGAGGTTCCCCTCCTGGGAACCGTTGCGGCGGGCCGGCCCATCCTTTCGGAAGAGAACCTGGACGGGACCATCCGGATTCCCGCGGAGATGCTGCGCTCCCGCCCGGGATTCGCCCTGCGGGTTCGGGGCGACTCGATGCGGGACGCGGGGATCCTGGACGGGGATCTGGCGGTCATCGAGGAGAGGCCCATGGCGGAGAACGGCGAGATCGTCGTGGCCATGATCGACGACGCGGTCACCCTGAAGCGCTTCCACCGGGAAACCGGCCGCATCCGCCTCTCCGCCGAGAATCCCTCCTACGCGCCCATCTACACCCAGGACGCCCGCATCCTGGGGCGCCTCCGCGGTATACTCCGGACCTACTGATGCCCCCGCCTTCCGTGGAAATCCTCGCCGGACCCGAGACGGGACGCCGGAACGACCGCATATCCCAGATACGACGGGAATGCGCCGACGCCTGGGGAGCCCCGCCGGAGGAGCACCGCCTGTACGCCTTCGAGACGGAGGTCCAGGACCTTCTGGGGCTTCTGCGGAACGGGTCCCTCTTTTCCGCCGGCAAGCTCGTGCTCCTGTTCGGCGCGGAATCCGTCAAGGGCAAGGCCGACCTGGCCGCCCTGGCGCAATACATGCGCGCTCCCGCGGACCAGACGACCCTCCTCCTGGTCACCGAAGGCTACGGGATCGAGAAGTACCTGGAGGACGCGGCGGGCAAGGACGGAAAAAAGATTTTCTGGGAGCTCGGTCCGGACGAGAAGGACCGGTGGGTCAAGGACTACTTCCGCCGGGAGGGCCTGGGGGTCGAGGAGGAAGCCGTCGAGGCCATCCTGGAATTGGTGGAGAACAACACCGAGGCCCTGAGGTTGGAATGTTCCCGCCTGGCCCTCTTCTTTCCCCGGGGGGAGACGGTCACGGCCGCGGCCGTGGAAACCTACATAGCCCACAACCGGGAGGAAGACGCCTTCAGCCTCTTCGCGCGGATGGCCGAGGGCAGCCTGGAAAAGGCCCTGGAAACCCTGGACGCCATCCTGGTGAGCCGCGAAGGCACCGGCATCGGCCTGCTGGGCGGTCTCCTGTGGAGCCTGCGGCGCCTGGGGTCCCTGCACGAGGAGCTGGCCTCGGGTTCCTCCTGGGAGCAGGCGGTCAAAGCCCAGCGCGTCACCAGCCGGAAGCTCCAGGCCGTGTACGATGCCGCCCGACGGCGCTGGCCCCGGGGGACCTGCGAATCCCTGGTGGCCTTCGGGGTGGAAACCGACGCCCAGCTGAGGTCCCTCGGCTCGGGGTACGAGCGCCTCCTGCTCGAGCTCTTCGTCTACGCCTGCGTCGGGAAGGGGGGTCCCGTCGCCCTCACGGCCCCGGCGGCGGAGCGGAGATTCTAGCGGTTCAGCGCGGCCCTGCCGGTTCCTTCAGCGCCCGGGTTTCCAGGATCAGGACCTCGTTCCCCGCAAGCTCCAGCGTTCCCGCCCGCAGAGCGGAACCTTCCGTCCGGTCCGTCCCCGCCAGGACCCGGCCGCCTTCGGGCAGTTCGAAGGTCCGCCGACCCCCCGAGAAGTTGATGACCACCAGAGCTCCCGGCTCAGGCTCCGCCCGGTCGGCATCCCGGGTCGGCGAGCGGCGGTAGGCCAGGATGTCCGGATCGTCCCCCAGGAACTCCAGGTCCCCGGAGCGCAGGGCCGCATAACGTCTGCGCAGGGCCAGTAAACTCTTATAGAACACCAGCAGGGATCCTTCGTCGTTCTCCTGTGCTGCGACGTTGCGGACCGGATAGTCCGGGTTCGCCGGGAGCCAGGGCTCCCCGGCCGTGAAGCCCGCCCGGTCCGAGGCGTCCCACTGCATGGGAGTGCGCTCGGGGTCCCGGCCGAAGCCGGAGAGGGGCCAGGTCCGGATGCCCAGGGGATCCCGGAGGGCGCTCCGGGGCAGGCGGACGCAGCCCATGCCGATCTCCTCGCCGTAGTACAGGAAGGGGGTTCCCCGGAGGGTCAGGAGCATCGCCGCGGCGGCCCGTGCCCGGGGTTCCGTGTCCGGCCCCTTCCGGTAGCGGTGGATATGCCGGCTCTGGTCGTGGTTGCTCAGGGTGAAGCTGGGCCAGGCCCCGGGCGGAAGGGCGGCGTACCAGCGGCGGGCGGAGTCCCGGAAGGCCGCGGCCCCCCAGGGCCGGGTCAGGAACTCGAAGTTGAAGGCCATGTGGAGCTCGTCGCCGGCTGTGCCGTGACAGGAGGCCGCCAGGGCCCGATCCTGGCCGTGGGGCTCCGCGACCAGGACCCGGCCCCTGTAGGAATCCGCGATGCGCCGGAAATCCCGGAAGACCCCGTGAACCTCCGGGCGGTTGCGGTCGTAGAGATGCTCCTGAAGGAGGTCCGGCACCAGGGAGGCCTTGAAGGGATTGGAGCGGAAGAGCTCGTCCTTGAAGTATCCCGTGGCCACGTCCAGCCGGAACCCGTCCACCCCCAGGTCCAGCCAGGCCCGAAGCACCCCGTACATAGCCTGGCGGAGCTCCGGGTTCCGCCAATTCACCTCCGGCTGGTTTCGGGTGAAGGTGGCCAGGTAACACTCCCGGGTCTGCGGGTTTTCATACCAGGCCGACCGGAGTTCGAAGAGGCTGATCCAGTTGTTCGGGGGCCGCCGGGGGCCGACATCCGGGAGGGGTTTCCAGATGTACCAGTCGTGCTTCGGGGAATCCCGGGATGCCCGGGCCTCCCGGAACCAGGGGTGCTCGTCCGAAGTATGGTTGAGCACCAAGTCCACCACCACCCGGAGCCCACGCTTATGGGAAGCTGCCAGAAGGCTCTTGAAGTCCTCCATGTTCCCGAAGACGGGGTCCACGGAGACGTAGTCCGCCACGTCGTAGCCGAAGTCCTTCATGGGGGACTTGAAGAAGGGGGAGATCCACAGGGCGTCCACCCCCAGGCCGGCCAGGTAGTCCAGCCGGGACTCGATGCCCCGCAGGTCCCCGATCCCGTCCCCGTTCGAGTCCTGGAAGGACCGGGGGTAGATCTGATAGAACACGGCATTCTGCCACCATTCCATTTCAGTATCTCCCCTCCATCCTGTTCATCCTGTCTTACCCATGGTTCCAGGTCCCGGAGCTTCCAGCGGCAGGACGGCCTCGATTTCCGCGTCCCGGGCAGCGTGGGCCTGGCAGGCCAGGCGCTCCTCCGGCCCCGCTCCGGCGGCGGCCAAACGCGACAGCTCCCGTTCGGAAGGCGGGCTCAGGGAACGGCCGCCCTCCTGCACCCGGACCCGGCAGGTGCCGCAGAGGGCCTTGCCGCCGCAGTCGTGGCGGATCGGCCGCCCCGCCTTGAGCAGGGAGGTCAGGATGGATTCCGCGAGATTGGTGGGAACGGCGTCGGGTATCGGGCGCCCGGGCCCGAGGTATCGGAGGACGGCCACGGCGGCTACGGGGAAAGGGTCGTCCGGTTCCGGCCGTCCTGCTTGGACTGGTAGAGGGCCTTGTCGGCCCGGTCCAGGAGGGTCTTGGCGGAAACGTCCCGGGCCGGATCGTACTCCGCGGCGCCCACGGAGATCGTGACGCCGAGGCTCCGGCCCTCGTAGGCAACCTGGTTGGATTCCACGGTCTTGCGGATGCGCTCCCCGATGGCGGCGGCATGGGGCCCGTCCGTGTCCGGCAGGAGAATGCAGAATTCCTCTCCCCCGTACCGGGCCGCCAGGTCCCCCTGACGCACGCTTTCCTGAAGGACGACGGCGGTCTGCTTGAGCACGAGATCCCCGCAGGAATGCCCGTAGGTGTCGTTGAATTTCTTGAAATGGTCGATATCCAGCATCAGGACGGACAGGGGCTTCCTCTCCATACGGGCGCGCTCCATCCTTTCCAGGAGCACGGTGTAGAAGTAGTGCTTCATCTTGAGCTTGGTCATCATGTCCGTGGTGGTCATCTCGAAGAGGAAGGCGTTGCTGATCGCGATGGCCGCCAGGATGGCGATGTTGATGACGTACTCCCGCTCGGTGGCAGAGAACTCGTCCCCTTCGATCCGCTCCCCGATCACCAGGATGCCGTTGATGACCCCCTTGGCCTTCAGGGGGATGACCAGGCTGGGCTCCAGGGCCTCCAGGCCCTCCAGGCCGGCCAGGGATCCAAGGGTACGCCGGATCTCCTCCAGGGTCAGGCACCCGTAGGCCCGGGCGAAATGGACCATGAGGGGGTGGTCCTCCGGGATGGAATACTCGACGTCGCGCTTGAGGTCGAAGCCCTGGTGGTTCCGGTGCAGGCTGTAGGACGGAGAGTCCAGGTTCTTCTTCGCGAAGAGTCCCGCCTTGAGGACCTTCATCTGCCCCATGATCGTGAAGAGTATGGAATCGATCAGGATCGGATAATCGAGGGTGGAATTGAGGCTCTTCGAGATCTCCAGGAGCTGGCGCAGGTCGAAGATCTGGCGCTCGTACTCCTCCGCCGCAGCTGCGAATTCTTCCTTCATGTTGTTCGACACCCCGAAGCCGTCTTCGAAATCGTTCTTGGTAAGTATAGGGGGCGGGACCCGGAAAATCTACGCCCGGGCGACGGCATTTCTGAAAATCTCAAGGCCCGTCTCCCGGGGCGGGCGGCGCCGGCGGTCCGGGTGGTTTTCCGGCGTCAGGAAGGCCTCGGGGTGGGGCATGAGGCCCAGGACCCGGCCCGTCCGGTCGCAGACCCCGGCGATGTCGTTCGCGGAGCCGTTCGGATTGCGGCCTTCGTAGCGGAGGGCCACCCGGCGCTCCCCCTCGAGTTCCGCCAGGATCCCGGCGTCCCGGGCCAGGAACCTTCCCTCACCGTGCCGCACGGGCAGGTCCAGGGTCTCGAGTCCCCGGGTCCAGACGCAGGGGCTTCCGGGCTCGATCCGCACCCGCACCCAGTCGTCCACGTAGCCCGGCTTCTCGTTATGGACCAGGGTGATCTCCCGCTCCCAGCCGCCCCGGAGATTCGTGAGGATCCCCGTCTTGGCCAGGACCTGGAAGCCGTTGCAGATGCCGATCGCCAGCCCCCCGTCCGCCAGGAAGGCCTCGATCTCGGGGCGGAGGCGCCGGCGGAGCAGGTTGGCCAGGACCATGCCGGATCCCAGGTGGTCCCCGAAGGAGAAGCCCCCGGGGAAGGCCAGGATGCGGGCCCGGGCCAGCATGCCCGGCTCCGCGAGGAGATCCGTCAGGTGGACCCGGGAGGGATCCGCTCCGGCCCGGCGGAAGGCCTCGGCCAGCTCTTCGTCGGAGTTGATGCCGAAGCCGCAGGCGATCAGGACCGGGACGCTCACGGGTACCTCCTGCCGGCTATGGGGGTCTTGTAGGCCGCCTCGATGCCCTCCAGGGTCGCGGCCAGGATCTCCCGCCCTCCCAGGCGGAAGCGGAGCCGGGCTTCCCCGGTGGTCGTCCCCAGGAGCCGGTGGGGCAGGCCGGCGAAGCTCCGCTCGAAGCGCTCCCGGTCCTCGGGCCGCACGGACAGAAGGAGCCGGGAGGGGGCTTCGCAGAACAGGAGCCGGACCGCCTCGGCGGGAGATCCGCCGGGCAGGGAGTCCAGGCGGAGGTCCGCCCCGACCCTGCCTCCCAGGCAGGACTCCGCGGCCGCGGCCGCCAGGCCCCCGTCGGACAGGTCGTGGCAGGAGGTCACCAGGCGGCCGGAGATGCCCCGGGCAAGCGCGCGGTAGAGGGGGACGGCCCCGGCCGGGTCGATCCCCGGGGGGTCGCCGAACCGCCCGCCCTCGACGCGCTCCAGGATCGACAGCCCCAGGGCCCCGTCCGTGAGGCCCAGGAGGTAGACCAGGAGGCCCGGGCCCGGGAAGTCCGTGGACGGGACCTTGCGGACATCCTGGACGAAGCCCGCCAGGGTCACCAGGAGGGTCGGGCGGACGGAGATGCGGCGGTCCCCGGCGACCGCGTCGTTCTTCATGGAGTCCTTGCCCGAGACCAGGGGCAGACCGTAGGCCCGGCATGCTTCCGCCAGGCCCCGGCAGGCCCGGACGAGCTTGGCCAGCTTCCGCTCGGCGTCCGGATTCCCCGGGGAGGGCACGGGATCGGGCCAGCAGAAGTTGTCCAGGGCGGCCGCCCGGTCCGGGTCCCCCCCCAGGGCTATGTGGGCCCGGTAGGCCTCGTCCACCGCGCAGGCCGCCATGAGGCCCGCGTCAAAGTCCGAGAGACGGGGGCAGATCCCGTGGGTCACGGTTATCCCGGCCCAGTCGTCGTACCGGGGCT
>JBFZER010000167.1:0-2926 GCA_041306765.1 Spirochaetota bacterium
CCGGGCCCGGTACCGGCTCAGGACCGCGGCCTTCTCGGACCCCGGGGAGACGCTCGCCCGGTACGAGGACGGGGGAGCGGCCGTCATCCGGCGCCGGGCCGGGGCCGGGGCGGCGATAGCCTTCGGTTTCGACCTCGGCCGGTACATCCAAGGCGCCCAGGGAAACCGGGACGACGAGGCCAACCGCACCTACGTGAACTCCTTCGAACCCTCCGTGGACTCTCTGCTCCGGTTCCTCGGAGAGGTGTACCGCGCCTACGAGCCGGACGCGGCCTTCCTCCACCCCGCCCCGGACGGCATGCCCCTCTCGGTCATCGTCTCCCACGACGTGGACTACGCGGGGTCCCTGGCCAACAGCGTGGAGTACGCCCAGTACGAGCGGAGCATGGGATACGGCGCGACCTATTTCCTTCAGACCAAGTACTTCCGGGATTTCTTCGACGAGGTCTTCTTCGACGAGCGGACCCCGGAGCTGCTGGCCCGGCTGGAGGACCTGGGGATGGAGCTGGCCAGCCACTCGGTCTGCCATTCGGACATGTTCGCCCGGGTGCCCCCGGGCACCTTCCGGGAGGCTTATCCCGACTACCAGCCCCGCATCATCGAGTTCTATTACACGAAGAACGCGACGGTCATGGGAGAGCTGCGGGTAAGCAAATTCCTGATCGAACGCCTGTCCCGATCCCGGGTCGATTCGTTCCGGCCCGGGTTCCTGGCCAACCCCTTTTCCCTGCCCCAGTCCCTGGAATCCGCGGGGTATCGCTACTCCTCCGCGGTGGCGGCGAACGACGTGATGACCCACCTGCCCTTCCGCCTGAACCACGACCGCCTGTACCGGTCGGAGACCGCGGTCTACGAGTTCCCCATCACCGTGGAGGACGAGAAGAACCCGCCCATGGACGGCCGGGTCGAGAACGCGGTGGAGCTGGCGGGCAAGATCTCCCGCTACGGGGGGCTCTTCGTCATCCTCATCCACCCCAACGTGACCGCCGAAAAGCTGCGGTTCCTCAAGATCTTCTCGGAGCGGATGCGCGACAAGGCCTGGTGGGGGACGCTGCGCGAGTTCGGCGACTGGTGGACGGCCCGGGACGGGGTCGAGGCCGACGTGATCCGGTCCGGTGACCGCCGGGTTCTCCGGCTCTCCTCCCCCCTCCCGGTCCGGGGACTCGGCCTCCGGCTTCCCGAGGGCTCCCACATCGCCGCGGCCCCCGGAGCGAACGGGACCTTCGTCCTCGATCTTCCGGCGGGAACTACGGAGCTGGCCCTGGAACCCTAGCAGGGTGTTGAAAAAGGCTCCTTAGCCTTTTTTACACCCTGCTGGACGGCTGGAATCCCTTCCGCTCCAGCTTCTGCCAGCCCTTGTTCCGGGTGAGGAGCTGCAGGACGGAGAACACCCGGACCCAGCCCATGAGCTGGCGGAACCCGAAATTCTCCAGGATCGAGTAGGCCAGGAGCCGGGCCAGTTCCGCCGGCCGGAAGTACACGATGTCCCGTTCGGACAGGGCCAGGGAGACCAGGGATATGAGCAGGCCGAACAGAAGGACCGCGCTGAACATGACCAGGAAGACGGGAAGGCTGAGGGCCCCGACCGCGAAGCCCAGGATCATGAGGGGATACCCGGCGAACTCGTAGAAGGGGCCGATCACCTCGAACACGAGGAAATAGGGAAAGGCCAGCAGCCCCGCCGATCCGTACCTCGGGTTGAACAGCAGTTTCCGGTGCCAGGTCATTATCTCCACCAGGCCCCGATGCCAGCGGTCCCTCTGCTTATAGAGGCTCCCCAGGCTCTCGGGGACCTCCGTCCAGCAGTTCGCCGTGGCCGCGTACCGTATCCGGTACTTCCGCCGGGCTTCCCGCATCCTCCGGACCAGGCGGACGACCAGCTCCATGTCCTCCCCCACCGTGTCCCGCTTGAACTCCCCCTGCCCCGTCAGGTAGCCCCCGATCTCCAGCACCCGATCCCGCCGGAAGAGCCCGAAGGCGCCGGAGATGATGAGCAGGGCGTTGACCTGCGCCCACCCCAGTCGGCCGGCGATGAAGGACCGCAGGTATTCGATGGTCTGGAACCGGGCGATCCGGTTGGCGGGCAGACCGATCTTCTGCAGCATGCCCCGTTCCACGGTGCATCCGTTCACGGGAAGGATGTTGCCGCCCACGGCCACGGTTTCGACGTCCGAGGTGAGCACTTCCGCGGTCATCCGGAGCAGGGCGTCGGGTTCGAGAAGGGAGTCGGAATCGATGCTGCAGATGTATTCGCAGCGGGCCAGGTTGATGCCCGCGTTCAGGGCGTCCGCCTTTCCCCCGTTTTCCTTGTCCACGACCAGGAGCTTCGGGTTGCCGGGAGACCGGTACACGCCCCGCACGGGGGCCGTCGCCAGGGATCCGGTCCTGCTGGGATCCATCCGCTCCAGGTCGAACGCCCTCTCCAGGACTCCCATCGTATCGTCGGAGGATCCGTCGTTGATGACGATGACCTGGTAGTCGGGGTGCTGGAGGGACAGAAGGGAATGCACGCTCTCCAACACGGTCTTCTCCTCGTTGTACGCCGGCGCCAGGATTGAAATGGAGGGCATGATTCCCGGGGTGAACAGGAAATCCTTGTCCAGGACGGCCCAGTAGCTCGCCTGGACGCTCAGGTTCCGGGCGGCCAGCAGCAGAAGGACGATGTATACCAGGTTCAGGAAGACCGCGTAGAAGGCGAATCCCCAGGTGAACAGGCGGAAGATCTCCCGGGCCAGGATCCAGGTCCGGCCGATGGTGGCCCCGGACAGGCCGTAGGCGATGGCCGCCGAGGGGAGGGCGACCACGGCCGCGAGCATGAACACCAGCCGAAGGCGGTCCCGACGGGTCAGGGGGATCTTCCGGGAGCTCTTCGGGACCTCCTCGGGGGCGATGCCCAGGGCCTCCCGCAGGCGGGGCTCCAGATATG
>JBFZER010000168.1:0-5315 GCA_041306765.1 Spirochaetota bacterium
CCCCGAAGCCAAAAAATGCTACACTCCACGGAAGATGGCGGGCCTGTTTTCGCAGCCACTGTAAACGGGGGAGTCATGTCCGAAACGGAAAGCCAGATTCAGCTTGTCACCTTCCAGCTGAGCGAAGAGCTGTACGGAATCGACATCATGGACGTGAAGGAGATCGTGCGGATCCAGGAGATACGTACGATTCCGAACGCACCGGCTTACGTGGAAGGCCTCTATAACCTGCGCGGCGAGATCATCCCGATCATCAACCTGCACAAGCGGTTCCATCTGAAACGGGCAGCCCTCGGAGAGGATGCGGAACTGCTGTCCGGGTTCATCATCATCGAGGTCGCGGGCATGAAACTCGGAGTCATCATCGACAAGGTAGAGCGGGTCACCCCGATCGAAGCGAACGAGATTCAGCCTCCACCCCAGATGCTGAGCGGCATCGGCACGGAATACATACAGGGTGTCGTGAACCAGAAGAACGGGTACCTGATCATCCTGGATATCCGCCGCCTTTTCAACGCCCGGGAACTGCAGAAGATAGAGGATCTCAGAAAATAGGACAGCATTAGATGATCATCCCCGTTCGTTGTTCGTATATCCGCCGCAAGGATATGGATTCCGTCCTTTCCTGCCTGGTCGAGGATGGCGCGGAACCCGGTACTTTTCTTTCCAAGTTCCTCCGCACAGCCAAGGAACAGCTCGGTTTCGACCAGGGAGCGGCATTCCGAAGCCCGGTGACGGCCCTCGGGGCCGCGCTGGATAGTTTCGCCCTGCCCGAGGGATCGAAGGTCGCACTTTCCGCGCTGTCCCCGGCGTACTACGCCTATGTTCTCAAGGACAAGCGTTTCACCCCTCTTTGGCTGGATATAGAGCCCGATACGGGATGCCTGGATCCTGATTCCCTCTCCCGGGCCCGGGAATCCGCACGGCTTCTTCTGCTATACGAGGGAGCCGGGATCCTCCCGGATCCCGCCTTGTACGTCGACCTGGGCATCCCCGTCATCGAGGACATATCGGAAAGTCTGGGGGCGTTCATCGGCCAGACCAAGGCGGGAACCATAGGAGCGATTACGATGCTGGGCATGGAGCGGGGGGGGCTGGTGACCGCTGGGGGCGGCGCCCTCCTGTTCTCCTACGGCCGCAGGGAATCTCAGGTCCTGCGCAACCTCACCGATTCCCTTCCCTCGGAGCTGGCCATGACGGACCTGAACGCGGCCTTGGGGATTTCCCAGATCCGGGCGGCGGAGAGGACCTTCGAGCGGCGCAGGGAGCTAGCGCGGTTCTTCGAGGAGGCCCTCGCCCGCTCGAAGCACGTGCCCCTGAGGCTTCCAGGGGAGGGCGAGTCCTCCTACTTCGGCCTTCCTGTCGTCCTGCCGTCGGGGGTGAAGGATGTGCGGGCCTACGCCCGCAAGAAGGAAGTGGACACGGCCCTGGCCTTCGAGGGTTCGTGCGTAGCCCTGTCCCTGGTCCCGGAGGGAGCCTGCCCGCGGGCCGCCTCCCTGGCCCTTCGCTGCTTGGTATTTCCCCTGCACCCCCGCATCGGGAAGTCGGCGGCCCAGAAGGTTTCCAAGGTCCTGGCGACCCTGCCCTAGAGGAGGCACCCCGTGCTGAGCGATCCCGGCCGTGTCCTGATCATCGCGAACCTGTCCAAGGACGACGCCGGTGAGGTCGCCCGGGATATTGGCCACTTCCTTCGGGAGCGGGGTCACACGGTGGACGTGCACGCTTTCGCGGGCAAACCCGATGAAGCTCCCGTCGTGGCGGGAGCCGCCTTCGCAGTTTCCCTGGGAGGGGACGGCACGGTACTGTACTCCTCCCGCATCACGGCCCCCTGGAAGGTTCCTGTCTTCCCCGTGAACCTGGGCAGCCTGGGCTTCATCGCATGGATACGGAAAAGCGAGTGGAGGCACCGGCTCGAGGACTGCCTGGCCGGCCGGCTCACCCTCTCGGAGCGGGTGATGCTGGATGTGGAGGTGATCCGGGACGGTCGCACGGAAGCGCGATTCACGGCCCTGAACGAGGGGGTGGTGTCGGGATCCGGGAGCGCCAAGATCCTGGATCTCCGGGTCACCGTAAGCGGAGCGCCTCTTTGTTCCTATAAATCCGACGGAGCCATCGTGGCGACCCCCACGGGCTCCACGGCCTACTCCCTGGCCGCGGGTGGGCCCATCCTGGAACCGGACCTGGACGCCCTTGTCTTCAATCCCATCTGCCCCTTTGCGCTATCCAACCGTCCTCTCGTGCTTCCGGGCAGCGAGGAGATCGAGGTGAACGTCGCGGACAAGCAGAGAAGCTCATTGATCCTGACCCTGGACGGACAGGATTTCTTCGACCTCCTCCCGGGGGATCGTGTCCTTTTCCGTCGCTCCGAGTCCCGGGCGCGCATCTGGTGTGCGGGACGGGCCTCCTTCTACGACGTCCTTAGGCACAAGCTCAACTGGTCGGGGGGACCGGATGCTTGAGGAGTTGACGATCCGGGACTTCGCCCTAATCGATCGGGTGAATGTTCGGTTCGGGCCGGGGCTCAATCTCCTGACCGGAGAGACCGGTGCCGGCAAGTCCATCCTGATCGGCGCCCTGGGATTCCTCCTCGGAAGCAAGGCGGATACCGGGATCATCCGGACCGGAGCCGAGGAGACCCTGGTCTCCGGCATCCTCGACGTCTCGGGGAATCCCGACTCCAAGGCTTGGCTGTCCGCCCACGGCATGGATTGCGAGGACGGGACCGTCGTCGTGCGTCGTTCCCTGAAGAACACGGGCCGAGGCGCCGTCTACATACAGAACGTTCCCGCCCTCCGCCAGGACCTCGCGGACTTCACGAGCCTCCTGGTGGACGTGCACGGCCAGCACGAGCACCAGTCCCTGCTGCGGCCCGATTCCCAGCGCCGCCTGCTGGACCGCTTCGCACGCATCGAGTCGGAGGTGGACTCGTTCGCAGAGCGCTTCGCCCTGCTCACATCCCGCCGCCGGGACTTCGAGCGGATGGCGGCCTCGGAACGGGAGCGTGCCCGGGAGGCCGAACTCCTGGCCTTCGCGGTGGACGAGATCGCCAAGGCCAGGCTGAAACCCGGCGAGGATGTCGAGCTGGAAGAGGAGGAGCGCCTCCTGTCCCAGTTCGAGAAGCTCGCCTCCGCGGTCGAGGGCGCGCGGGATCTCCTGACCGACCCCACCGGGGGTGCCCTTCCCGCGCTCCGAAGGGTCCGCTCCCTGCTGGAGGCCGCCCAGGCCATAGACGCCAAGGTCTCCGACCTCGCCCGCAGGGTGGACGACGGGTACTACGAGCTGGAGGACGTGGCGGACACACTGCGGCACTACATGGATACCGTACGGTTCAGCCCGGAGCGGCTGGAAGCGGTGGAATCCCGGATCGCGGAGCTGCAGAAACTACGGAAGAAATACGGCGATACCCTGGAAGAGGTGATCGCCTACGGAGCGGACGGGGCGGCCCGGCTCGAGCGCCTTTCGAACTGGGAAGAGGACAAGGCGGCCCTGGAGGCGGAGATCTCCGCCCTCGAGCGCGAGGTCTATGACCGCGCCCTGGCCATCTCCCGGTCCCGGACGGCCGCGGGCTCCGACCTGGAAGAGCGCATCGGGGCCATTCTCCGGACCCTGGGCATGCCGAACGCGAGGTTCTCCATCCGGTTGGCGCGCAAGCAGCCGGACGGCGGCAAGGCCGTGGTCGGACCCTACGGCATCGACGAGGTCGACTTCCTGATATCCCCGAACCGGGGTGAGCCCCTGCGGGAACTGGCGCGCATCGCCTCGGGAGGCGAGATGAGCCGGGTAATGCTGGCGGTGAAGACAGCCCTTGCGGACACGGACACCATCGATACCCTGATCTTCGACGAAATCGACGCCGGGATAGGCGGGGAAGTAGCCCTTTCCGTCGGCGAGCACCTGCACGCCCTGGCCTCCCGAAAACAGGTCCTTTGCATCACGCACCTTGCGTCCATCGCCGTTCGCGCCGATACTCACTACAGGGTGGAGAAGACCGTCCAGCAAGATCGGACGGTAACCCGACTGGCGGCTCTATCCGGAGAGGCTACGGCCCGGGAGATAGCGCGCATGCTGGCGGGGGATTCCAAGACCGAAGTGTCCTATGCCCACGCGGTGGAGCTCTTGAGGCGCTACGGGAACTGGCGGGGGAACAATGCCTAGGATTTCTCAGGAGCAGCGCAACCTCTACTTCGAGAAAGTAAAGGAATACAAGAAGCTCATCGACGCCCGGCTGGCCAAAGAAAAAAGCCTTCAGGAGCTGTTGAATCCCGACGAGCCCGGGGTCTCCTACAAGCGGATCGCCGCGGCAGAGGAAGCCCTCAACGTCGCCTCGCACTACATCCTCATCAATTCCGTTTCCGTCGCCCTCCTGGGCATCAAGAACGAGGACTACCTGACGGAGGCCCGACGCGCCATAGCCCGGGCTATCAAGCACTTCGAGGACACCGTCACAAGCTATATTGACGCGCCGTACTCGGACTACGAGAAGAACCTGGAGGCGATCTCGGACCTGAGCCCCCAGAACCGCTACCAGCTCCTGATGAAGCTGGGGTTCGCCATCAAGGAGCTGGAGGACGCGTACGGTGAGATGTCCCGGTGGAAGTGGGCCTTCATCGAACTATGGGGCAAGTACGCCACGGTCGCGAAGAACCTCCTGGACCTCAAGAGCCTGCCGGCCAACCTGGACTTCGACTCCCCGCACCGGGAGGTGACCTTCAATCACCTTGCTATGGTGAAACGGCTGTTCCGGGACTCCGCGGACAGGTACCGGGAGAAGTACGAGATTTTCTCGAACAAGGCGGAGGATTTCCGCATCGCCATACTCTTCCTGAACGCCATACGGCGCGTGCACGCGGTCCTGGGGGATCGGGACGATGTCGAGGAACTCAAGAAGAAGGCCGACATCTGGACCGCGAAACTGGAAAGCGACATCAAGAAGAAGGAAGCTCCGAAGCGCTGAAGGCCGCTATTTCGACAACTCGTGCAGGGAGTCGAAGGGCAGGATTTCGGCCATCGTGGTCCGCGCCCCGATCGCGTCCCCGCAGCCGAACACGATGGGCATGGAGGGCTCCGCGAATTCGCTCAGGACCTGCCGGCACGCCCCGCAGAGGCAGACCGGGTAGTCCGCGTCCGGCGTGCTGATGGCCAAAGCCCGGTACAACCTCCGCCCGGATGAAACGGCCGCGGTGACGGCGCTCAGCTCCGCGCTGATCGTAAGCCCGAAGGATCGGTTTTCCACGTTGGCCCCGGTGACCACGGGTCCATCCGAACACAGCAAGGCGGCTCCCACCCGGAATTTCGAGTAGGGCGAGTAGGAGTTC